>CAZEKE010000214.1:0-3100 GCA_964512815.1 uncultured Acidiferrobacteraceae bacterium | reverse complement strand
CCCGTAATTGGTATCCGCGATATGCATTTCGATCTGCCCTTTCCAGGAGTCCATCCCCACCTTGAAGTCATCGGGCAGCAGCGCGACGATACGGTCGACCCGCTCACGGTGCTCAACATACCCATCAACGGCGTACTTGCGGCCGACTTCAAAGCCGGTTCCCCGCAGCAACCACGACAATAACCCCGCATTGATACCGTCCTCCATGGCTTGTGTGGGCTTCATGGCGACCCTTCCAAGCCGGCCGGTTTCGTTAACCATTTGGAGAAATCGCCGGCAGGCATACGCCATCTGGATTCCCGGGGTGTTCATTTCCGAATGAACGATGCCGGTGGCGGCATCGACGTCGAAAACGCTTCGATCCTGGGAATAAGGCAGACAGGGCATGCTCCTGACGACGGTTACACACCCGTAAGGACGCACATTGCAGTAGACCCCTGCCTGGGTACGCAGCGGCGCATTGCCGGACTTGCCCATCACCACGACTTTACCGCCCTGACCATCGTTAACGTAGGCATCCCCCGCGGTCGACCATTTGATCGATGTGCAGGACATATTACCGAACCAGCTGAGGGGTTCGAGCCGGAGGTCGTGACGATACTGGGACCACATGGGCACAGCGAAAAAGGGCAGACCCAGAATGTCGATCGCTGCAATCGTGCCCAGCATGGCATAGGCGTCTGTCAGCGAATGGGCAACCGGGTTGACCCGGCTGTCGTGGTTGCCCCCTTGCCAGATCACGGCATCGGGATATCCGACAGGCCGCATTTCGCTGGACTGGAAAAGATTCTCAAGAATGCCGAAGAGGTCGCCCCCCGCAGCCTCGGTGCGCGCAATTTGGAGTAAATCAATCATTATTCATAACCTGTTCAATCAAAGTCGTCCTGGTAGGCGGCCAGCCGATATTCTCGAAACCGGCAGTGAGCCATTGCCCTCATTTCACAGCAACCACAATCCGCCCGGTATGCAGCCACTGCATATCATCGTTCACGGGATGATCGTCTCGGTCGAATCGGTGTTCAGGACAAATTGACCGATACGGATGGCGCAGGACACAGAGCCCGGTACCGCTAATACCCGCCGGACCTTGCATTTTATTCGCATCGGGCATGCCCAACCAACAAGCCCTGCCCAAATTTGGTGCCGGTGCGGTAGGTCAGCCGGAAACAGGATGTGAGAGCGCCGTTTCGACGGGTTCATAAAACGAACGCGGTGCCTGACGGGGACCGTATCGAGCCAGCACCTCACCGTTTCTGGCGATGAGAAACTTGGTGAAATTCCACTTGACCGGTCTCAGCCCCAGAAACCCGGGACGTGCTTTTTTGAGTTGCCCGTACAACGGATGAGTTCCGGCCCCATTGACCCTGATCTTGGCAAACATCGGAAAACTGACTTGATATTCAGTGTGGCAGAAAGAGGAAATTCTGTCCTCGCTCCAGGGCTCCTGCCGACCGAACTGATTACAGGGAAAACCGAGCACCTCAAAACCCCGCGAAGAGTATCGTTCATACAACCGCTGCAGACCGGCATACTGCCGCGTGTAGCCGCAATGACTCGCCGTATTGACGATCAGAAGGACTTTACCCTTAAACATCGCGAGCTCAATTGTTTCACCCGAAATCCGTACAAGCTTTGTCCTGTAGTCGATCTTCATATCGATTGGTAATCGGCTTTACGGAGAGACCAGCGAAATCTCTGTCGAACTTGAATCTTGTATACAGGCTGGCAGAGTTGTTGTAGGCAGTCGGCCTCGAAGTGTAACAGGCCGTATCTGTGGTAACGTTCGAATGCCTCGATCAACACGGGAAGTGCCATGAATGCCCAGCAACCCGGCGCATACGTATATCCAGATCCATTGGTCAACACAGACTGGCTTGCCGACAATCAATCCGACCCGACGATTCGCATCTATGACTGCACAACCCACCTGATTCACATCGCGGACCCGAAGGCAGGCGTACCCTACCGGGTCGAATCCGGACGCACGGACTACGAGCGGGCGCATATACCGGGCGCCGCATTCATCGCCCTGCAGAACGATCTTTCAGACACCACAAGCCCGCTGCGTTTCACCTGCCCCGACACCGACACCCTGATGGCAGCCTTCGCGGCGTTGGGCCTGACGGACGATTGCACTGCCATCCTTTACAGCCAGACCACACCCCAGTGGGCAACCCGGATCTGGTGGCTGCTCCGACACATCGGTTTTGACCGTGCCAGGGTGCTGGACGGCGGTCTCAGCAAATGGAAGCTCGAAGGCCGTGCCCTGGAGACACAACCCAATGTCTACCCACCCGGAGCGATAAACACGGTCCCGAGGCCAGGCCTGATGGCAGACAAAGAAGAGGTTCTGCGGGCTATCGACAATCCCGGAACCTGCACTATCAACGCCTTGCGCAAAGTTCAGCACGCCGGTCAGGACAACAGTGAGTTCGGCAACTATGGACGACCGGGACACATCACAGGTTCGATCAACGTGCCTACCGCTGAACTCATCGATGACACCACAACGGCCTTCCTTCCCGCTGAAGCGATTTCGGGTGTCTTCACTCGCACGGATGTAAGCGAGGCTGACCGGATTCTGACCTACTGCGGCGGAGGTATTGCGGCCAGCGCCACCGCAATGCTCCTCACGATGCTAGGCTATCGCAATGTCGGGCTCTACGACGCTTCCTTGAGTGAATGGGCGCCCGACACCACCCTGCCCATGAAAACCCTGCCAGTCGATCACCCGGGAGACGCCGCCTAGACCCGAAAGCAGATGTTGACCACTGTTCAGGCACCGGTGCTTGTGGTCGGGGCCGGCCCGGTCGGCCTGACACTGGCACTCGACCTCGCCTGGCGTGGCATCGACGTCATCGTGGTCGAAACCCGGCCCTGCGGCGAGCCCCCGCCGGCCAAGTGCAATCATGTGTCTGCACGGACAATGGAGATCTACCGGCGACTGGGTATCGCCGGTGAGATCCGCAATGCCGGTCTGCCGGGCGACTATCCCAACGATGTTTCTTTTCGAACCACCTTTACCGGTATTGAACTGGCTCGCATTCCGATTCCGTGCCGGAACGACCGCTACAGCGCAACTGACGGGCCCGACACGGGC
>CAZEKE010000213.1:0-4343 GCA_964512815.1 uncultured Acidiferrobacteraceae bacterium | reverse complement strand
CCGGTTGCCCAAGACACGATCCGGCAAGATTCTCCGTGGCGTGATGCGTAAAATCGCTGATGGTGAAGAGTGGAAAATGCCGCCAACCATTGACGACCCGGTCATTATGGATGAGATCACCGACGCGCTCGGTTCAATAGGTCTGCCCGCAGTGAGTTCATTGCCGGCATGACCCGTTTTGACCATCCCAGCCTGGCTGATTGGGAAAACCTGGCGGATAAGGAGCTGAAGTCAAATTCTGCAGACGAACTAATTCGCCGCACTCCTGAAGGGATCGAGGTCAAGCCCCTCTACACGGCGGCGGATCTGGACCAGATTGCCAGTCGGGACACGCTGCCGGGATTTCCACCCTTTCTTCGTGGCCCACGCGCGACCATGTACCCGGGGCGCCCGTGGACGGTACGCCAGTATGCGGGCTATTCCACCGCTGAGGCTTCTAATAGTTTTTATCGACGAAACCTGGAAGCGGGGCAAACGGGTTTATCGGTGGCTTTTGATCTTGCGACCCACCGCGGCTATGACTCCGATCATCCGGCAGTGACGGGTGATGTGGGTCAGGCGGGCGTCGCGATCGATTCGATCGAGGACATGAAAATCCTGTTTGATGGGATACCGCTGACGGATATTTCGGTCTCAATGACCATGAATGGTGCAGTCCTGCCTGTGCTTGCGATGTATGTGGTGGCGGCCGAGGAGCAGGGCTGCCGATTGGAAGGGCTGTCGGGTACGATCCAGAACGATATCCTGAAAGAGTTTATTGTTAGGAACACCTATATTTATCCGCCCAAGCCTTCGATGCGGATCGTGTCGGACATTATCGGGTTTACGGCACAGCATATGCCGAGGTTCAACCCGGTCTCAATATCGGGCTATCACATGCAGGAAGCCGGCGCGACCTGTGTACAGGAGTTGGCCTATACGCTGGCCGATGGGCTGGAATATGTGCGGGCGGCACTCGCCAGCGGGCTCGAAATCGACCGCTTTGCGCCGCGGTTGTCCTTTTTCTTCTGTGTTGGCATGAATTTTTTCATGGAGGTGGCGAAGCTTCGCGCCGCCCGCCAGCTTTGGGCAGAATTGATAGAGGAGAACTTCCAGCCTAAGGATCCCCGTTCGCTAATGCTCCGTACACACTGTCAGACGTCGGGGGTGAGTCTGACAAGCCAGGATCCGTACAACAACATTGTCCGAACAACCGTTGAAGCCATGGCGGCTGTATTTGGTGGAACCCAGTCGCTGCACACAAACAGTTTTGACGAGGCGCTGGCCCTGCCGACCGATTTTTCTGCACGTATCGCCCGAAATACGCAGCTGATTTTGCGCGAGGAATCGGGCGTCACCGATGTTGTCGATCCGTTGGGCGGGTCGTATTACGTTGAGAGCCTGACGGATAGCTTGATCGTTGAGGCCCGCAAACTGATCGATGAGGTAGAGCAACTCGGCGGTATGACTGAGGCCGTAAGTAGCGGCATGCCGAAGCTTCGCATAGAACAGGCTGCTGCTGTACGCCAAGCGAGAATCGATCAGGGCGATGAAGTTGTGGTGGGGGTTAACCGTTACATGACGGAGGACACAGAAGACATCTCTATTCGCAGTGTCGATAACGACGCTGTCCGCAATAACCAAGTAGCACGACTGGCGCAGGTGCGATCTGATCGGGATCAGAACGGGTGCCAGTCGACATTGGATGCTCTGGCCGATGCTGCCAAGGATCCGGGTAAGAACCTCTTAAGCTGCGCTATCGACGCGGCCCGAGCCCGGGCAACCGTCGGAGAGATCTCAGCCGCTCTCGAGTCGGTATTTGGCCGTCACCGTGCCGAGACACGCTCGGTTTCCGGGGTCTACGGTGCCGCCTACCGCCAGGACGAGAACTTTCAGTCCTGCCGGACGGCTGTCGAAGCGTTTGCTGACCGTGTCGGACGCAGACCGAGGATGTTGGTGGCAAAACTAGGGCAGGATGGCCACGATCGGGGTGCCAAGATCATAGCCACCGCATTTGCCGATCTGGGCTTCGACGTAGACATTGGGCCACTTTTTCAGACCCCTGCCGAGGCGGTCCGCCAGGCAATCGAAAACGACGTGCACATTATTGGGGTGTCCTCGCAGGCCGCGGCCCACAGAACGCTGGTCCCGCAGATGATGACCGAGCTCAAGAACCAGAAGGCATCGGATATCGTTGTTGTTCTGGGCGGTGTGGTGCCGCCACAGGACCACGATGCGATGCACGAGCAAGGTGTCGCTGCAATATTCGGTCCCGGCACGCAAATACCGGCAGCGGCAGGAGAGATTCTGTCTTTGTTGGCCCATCACCAACGCTGACGCGGAACGATTAATGCAGGAGATCCTAGAAGAGTTGGAGCGCCTACGGTCCGCCGCCAAGTTGGGCGGGGGACAGGAACGGATCGATGCCCAGCATGCTCGCGGCAAATTGACTGCCCGTGAACGTATCCACGTGCTTCTGGATCCGGACAGTTTTGAGGAGTGGGACGTCTTCGTCGAGCACCGCAGTTCCGACTTTGACATGGCTGCCAGGACCGTTCCCGGCGACGGGGTGGTGACCGGCTATGGCACGATCAACGGGCGCACGGTTTTCGTATTCAGCCAGGACTTCACGGTATTCGGTGGTTCCTTGTCCGAAGCCCATGCCGGCAAGATCTGCAAAGTTATGGACCATGCCATGAGGGTGGGTGCGCCAGTCATCGGTCTGAACGATTCCGGCGGCGCTCGGATTCAGGAAGGAATCGACTCGCTGGCGGGTTATGCAGAGGTTTTTCAGCGCAATGTTTTGGCATCCGGAGTCATTCCTCAGATCTCAATGATCATGGGGCCTTGTGCAGGGGGTGCGGTTTATTCGCCTGCGATCACCGACTTTATATTCATGGTGAAGGACAGTTCGTACATGTACGTGACGGGTCCAGAAGTGGTCAAGACAGTGACACACGAATCGGTAACTCATGAAGAACTGGGGGGTGCCGAGACCCACTCCAGCCGTTCCGGTGTGTCTGACGGAGCGTTCGAAAATGATGTCGAAGCGCTGCTGATGTTGCGCCGGTTCATGGACTATCTGCCCTTGAACAACCGTGCCGCGCCCCCGCGAAGGACCGTAAAGGATCCCGTTGACCGGGTCGAGGCGTCGCTGGATTCATTGGTGCCGGGTAATCCGAACAAGCCCTACGATATGAAGGAGTTGATCGAGAAAGTACTCGATGAATCGGATTTTTTCGAACTCCAGCCGGACTACGCTGCAAATATCGTCATTGGCTTTGGCCGTATTGATGGTTCTACAGTCGGGGTCGTTGCCAACCAGCCAATGGAGTTGGCCGGTTGCCTGGACATACAGTCATCAGTGAAGGCGGCGCGCTTTGTCCGGTTCTGTGACGCATTCAACATTCCCATAGTCACTTTTGTCGATGTGCCGGGGTTTCTGCCAGGCACCGCGCAGGAGTATGGCGGCATCATTCGCCACGGGGCGAAACTGCTCTACGCTTATGCGGAGTGTACGGTCCCCAAAGTGACCGTCATCACCCGAAAGGCGTATGGTGGAGCCTATGATGTCATGGCCTCTAAACACCTTCGAGGGGATGTCAATCTGGCCTGGCCCAGTGCCGAAATCGCTGTGATGGGTTCCAAGGGCGCGGTGGAGATTATCTTCCGCAGTGAGCTAAACGATCCCCATAAGATCGCCGAGCGGACCGAAGAGTATCAAAAAATGTTTGCCAATCCCTTCATTGCCGGACATCGAGGTTTTATAGACGACGTGATTCTGCCGCGGGACACACGGTGTCGCGTAGCGCGTTCGCTAAACATGTTGCGGGACAAGAAACTCTCAAATCCCTGGCGCAAGCATGGCAATATTCCGCTGTAACTGAAATCGTATGGTGGTCGGGTCTGGACAGGATGCGTGTCAACAAGGAGACCGACCGGACTGTTGCTGTTCGGGTCTCGGTGATTTGGTTGCAACCCAGTTGAAATTGTGAGGTGGTGATGAACAGAATGATTGAGTATGACGAGGCGTCAGACGAGGTGCGTACGGTGTATGATGACATCATGCGGACGCGCAAGGTTGATCGGATCAGCAATTTCTGGAAGACAATCGCAAGTCATCCGCCGACTTTGAGACGCACCTGGGATAGTCTCAAGGAGATTATGGCCGACGGTGCTCTGGATGTTCGTACCAAGGAGATGATCTATCTTGCCATTAGCGCGAATAACGGTTGTGACTACTGTATAGCCAGCCACAGCGTTTCGGCCCGCCAGGCTGGGATGACCGATGAAATGTTTGGTGAGTTGATGGCGGTGGTGGGTATGGCAAATGAGACCAATCGACTTGCGGAAGGTTACGAAGT
>CAZEKE010000212.1:0-5982 GCA_964512815.1 uncultured Acidiferrobacteraceae bacterium | reverse complement strand
CAGCCGCTGACTGCTGAGACAGCGGTCCTTCTCCTACAGATGAATGTACTGATTGCAGGCGGCGCCGGCTTCATCGGCCTAAACCTAGCCGAATTAATCCTCCGTCAGGGAGACGGCGTCGTGATCTATGACACGGGACGTTTTCCCTCGGCGGCACAGCGGCATTTCGATTCCCTGCCGGGTTCGTGGACCGAGATACACGGGAGCGTCACCGACGAGGAGGCTGTGGCGAGCACTCTTTCAGAACAACAGGTCTCACACGTCTACTATGGGGCGACCATTACGTCGGGCCCGGAGCGCGAACGCGACGTACCCGAGAGCGTGCTGTCGGTCAACCTGCTGGGTCTTGCCACGATGGCAAAATCTGCCGCGAAAACCGGCGTCCGGCGGCTGCTCAATATCAGTTCCGGTGCCGCCTATGGTCTGCCGGCCCAGGGCGGGTCCTGCGCCCTGCACGAATCCCGCACCAGAGAGCAACCTGGGACCCTTTATTCGCTGAGCAAATTCGCGTCTGAAGTGACGCTGCGCCGGATCGCAGAACTGACCGGACTCGATGCCCTGAGCGTGCGCCTGAGTTCCATATTTGGTCCCTGGGAACGCGACACGGGCTTCAGAGACACGCTGAGCGCACCGATGCAGGCGTCAGTCGCCGCACAACGCGGCGAGAGTGTCATCCTGTCCCGGCGTGAATGTCGGGACTGGACCTACAGCCGGCACGTTGCGGAGGCCCTGGTGCTGCTGATCCAAATTCAGCGCCCGCACTATGATCTCTACAACATCTCCTCGGGCCGCACCTGGAGCACGGCAGACTGGTGCGACCGACTGGGCCGCCGGTTTCCGACCTTCAGCTACCGCTTTGCAGACTCCGGCGAGACCGCCAACGTCGACCTCTACACAGCAACAGATCGACCACCGCTGGACCCCGGCCGGCTGCGAGATGACACGGGCCACAGACTACCGGACGATATCGACGTCATGTTCGCCGACTTCGAGACTTGGCTGGACCAGAACCCTGATTTCTGGTCGGACGAACCCGCCGGGGCCTCACCAAGCTGGTCGAGCCCCCGACCCGCGGGGCGTCAGTCGGCGTAACCCGGCAACTCCCGATCCAGCACCCGCATCATCGCCTCGAAATAGAGTCTTTCCCGATCTGCACCGGAAAACGCATCGTGTGGTGCCGGTGCCTGGAGCGCGTCGATAACGTCTTCGGGAATCGGCGCCAAGGGTGTCTGCGTGGACAATGCAAGCACCTGGTTGCGGCACACCCGTTCGAGGTTGTAGAGCCGCTTGTAAGCCTGCGCCACGTTGTCACCGACCACCAGCACACCATGGTTTTTCATGAAGACCACATGGTTCTCGCCAACCAAGCGAGCCAGACGTTCGCCCTCGTCCAGTTCATCTGCCCTGCCCGAATAGCTGTCGTCGTAGGCGATCCGGCCATGAAAGAACACTGCACTCTGCGTGGCGGGTATCAGCCGGTTGTTCTCCAGCATATTCAAAGCTAGCGCCCAGGTCTGATGGGTATGCATTACCACCCGTACCCCCGTAATGCGGTGAATCGGCGCATGGATGCACTGGGCCGACAATTCAACGGATCCCTCGCCTTCGAGTGTCTGGCCCGATTCATCGAAAACAATCATGTCGCTGGCGCGTGCTTCTGACCAGTGCAGTCCAAAAGGCAGTATCAGATAGCGGTCCTCATAACCCGGCACCGTAACCGTAAAATGATTGTCGATTCCATCTTCTAATTCATGCAGGACAGCCAGACGGTGTGCCGCGGCGAGGTGAATCCGGGTCAGTAACTCAGGATCAGTGGAACTGGAGAGCGGAAGCGAATGAAGACTCATCGTTGTTCTCCGTGAACGGGTAGTAATGCCTCCGATTATACCCAGCGTCTGCGGTCATCAAAGACCGGGTAGGTGCAAGCCGAGATCAGCACGTACGACTCTAAAATTGGTCCGGACCTGAATCAGAACCCATCAATGCGGTGGCCGGATCAACCCCCGCCTGAGGCTGGATACTGGGCATCTGCCCTCGCCCTGCGCTCCATGGGCAACAGCGCTTGGTAGGTGAATTCGTGCACCGGGGTGGGCACACCGGCTTCCCGCCCGAAGCGAACGATTGCACCGTTCCAAGCATCCAGTTCCGACGGTTTGCCATTCAGAATATCGCGCATCATCGAGGCGGTGGTGTCGTACGGCAATCCCTGATAAAACGCCCACAGGCTTTCCTTGAGCTTCTGGTTCAGATGATAACCCCGGCTATTGCCGACCAGGATACCTTCTTCCATCGCCCGATCGACCATCGCGACAAGCTCGGGCTGTGCACAGACCTCTCCCAGCGTGCTCCGGGATAGCGCACCCAACCCGGCCCAGGACCCGACCATCATCAGCTTTTCCCAAAGAGCAGTGCGGATATTCGTACTGGCTTTGGCTTCCACACCGGCGTCTGCAAATACCTGGCGCAAGGATTCCACCGGATCGGACAACTGGCCATCCAGGCCACCGAACTCGACATAGGCACCAGGGTTGAGATGGCGAATCACACCCGGTGACTCGATCTCGCAGAAGATACGGGACAAGCCCCCCAGTACGCGGTCTTCTCCGAAAGCAGCAGCCAGCACATCAGGTGCCTCGACCCCGTTCAGGAAAGGAACGATGAGTGTGCTGTCTCCCACCAGCGGTTGCATGGCCTCGAGAATTTCCGCGACCTGCCAGGTCTTCACTGCCACCACCACCACATCGACGGCTCCGATGTCTGCCGGGTCACTGGTCGCGAGAGGCCGGGATAGGTATGCATCACCGACCGGACTGTGTAGGGTCAGACCCTTGTCCCGGATGGCCTCCAGGTGTGAACCGCGGGCGATGTACCCGACATCGTGTCCGGCTTCCGTGAGCCGCACTCCGTAATAGGCACCGAGTCCACCGGCGCCATAAATGGCAAAACGCATGAGCTGATCTCTCGAATTTCGATGGGTGAAGTCAGTCACCCTTCATCCTGACGTGACCCCCGATTATGACCGCAGGGCCGATCTGGAAGAAGGGATTGGCCAGAACTCCCCCAGTCGAGGCACAATTAGGGCATTATTCTTCTCGAGAGACTTACACAGCCGATCCGCGATGAGACCCAGTCAGACCGAACGCTACAGCCGGCAGATCAGGCTGCCCCAGGTCGGTGAGGCCGGACAGCATCGATTACTTGAGGCTCGGGTGCTGATCATCGGCATGGGGGGACTGGGTTCACCCGTTGCAATGTACCTGACTGCAGCCGGTGTCGGTGAACTCGTGATCAGCGATTACGACCGGGTCGATGAATCCAACCTGCAGCGGCAGATTGTCCACACGCACGCGTCCATCAACGAACTGAAAGCCGATTCGGCCCGCGAGACGCTGTTGCGGCTTAATCCGGACGTGTCGGTGACGACCATCGACTACGAACTCGATGGCGAGGAGTCGACCGACGAATTTAATCGGGCCGACGTGGTGGTGGACTGCACCGATAATTTTCCGTCCCGCTTTGAACTCAACCGTGTCAGCCTGCTGACCGGTACCCCGCTGGTATCCGGTGCGGCAATCCGCTGGGAGGGTCAGGTCTCCACTTTTGTTCCCCAGAATGCCGAAAGCCCCTGTTACCAGTGCCTGTATCCGGACACGGATCTGGAAAGCGTCACCTGCGCTATGGAAGGTGTGATTGCACCCATAGTCGGCGTCATCGGGACGACCCAGGCCCTGGAAACGCTGAACGTACTGCTGGCCACCGGTGACGGGTTGCGCGGCCGTCTGCTGATCTTCGACGGAATCGCCATGGAGTGGCAGACCATCAGGCTGCCGCGGAATCCGGAGTGCCCTGCATGTGCGGACCGCCCGGACTACCCTAAAGAGTAAGCGCGTGTTATTTCATTTCCTTTTCCGCTCTGACGTCCAAATCCCACCGCAAAGGGAGAATGCCCCATGAAGGATATTGAGTTCTGGTTTTCAATTGGCAGCACCTACTCCTATCTTTCCGTCTCCCGTCTGCCTGAGCTCGAACGCCTGACCGGTGTAACCTTTTCCTGGCACCCCTTCAGCGTCCGCAAGATCATGCAGGAAATGGACAACATTCCGTTCCCGCCCACCAAAAAGGCTAAAGCCGACTACATGTGGCGGGATATTGAAAGAAGAGCGAAGAGATACGGTATTCCAGTCAGCCTGCCGGCGCCTTACCCGCTAAAAGAGTTTGATCTGGCCAACAAGGTTGCAGTGCTGGGCATGCAGGAAGGATGGTGTGTCGACTATGTTCGCGCAACCTACCGCAGGTGGTTTCAGACGGGTCTTGAAGCGGGCAGTGAGCCCAATCTGTCAGATAGTCTTGCAGAAATCGGCCAGGACTCGGAAAGAGTCATCCGGTCAACCGACAGTGAACAGGTCACCAAGGCCTACGCGGCGCAAACGGATGCTGCAAGAGCAAAAGGCCTTTTCGGTAGTCCCACATGCATTGTCGACGGTGAACTCTTCTGGGGGGATGATCGGATTGAAGATGCTGTTTGGTGGCTGAAGAACCGGTGAGACCATTTAGCCTGTCCGGCACGACTCTGCACAACAGTAGCAGAATTGCGACATAATTCGTCTGAATTTCAGAGGCTTATGGGCAATTGATTTCTTTGACATTTCCTGCCGGAGTCATTGAAAAGAATTCAACAAAATGGGGGGTTGATGCAAATGAATCCTGTCCAAGCGGTTGACCGTGTTGAGACCACCATCGTGGTCGACAACCTGACCGATAACCTCTCGTCTGCGCCTGATTTTGTCGAAACGGAGTGGCAGGCCAATATACGCAGGCGGGGTGATCACTGGACTTTATCCGGCAATTGTCTTTGCTGCGCCGCGCATGGCTTGTCGTGTCTGGTGACTGTTCAAGCCGGCGATCAGAAAAGCACGCTGCTTTTTGATACCGGGCCCGGCGACCAGACCTTTGAACAGAATGTTTCACGATTGGGTCTCTCGCTCAGCAGTGTCCAGGAAATCGTTCTTTCCCATGGCCACTGGGATCATTCAGGTGCAATGCTGAAGGCCCTGGAAATCATCCGAAACGGCAACGGTGGGAAACCCGTTCCCTGCCATACCCATCCGGACATGTACTTCAAAAGAGCCCTGAAAACCCCCAGCGGAAAATTCATAATGATGGAGGATGTACCATCGATCGAGCAGTTAGAAGACAACGGCGCTACTGTTATCAATACCAAAGAGCCGCAAGCCATACTCGACAACCTGGTCTATATCAGTGGTGAAATACCCCGCGTGACCTCGTTTGAGGTGGGATTTCCAAATCATTACAGAAAGAATCCTGAAGCCGGTTCCTGGGAGCCGGATGAATCGATCATGGACGAACGGTTCGTCGCAATCCACCTGAAAGATAAAGGTCTGGTTGTGTTCTCTGCGTGTTCTCACGCGGGTATCGTCAATGTTATGGAACATGCAAAGGCCTGTTTTGAGGGGCTGCCGATCCATGCGGTCGTCGGCGGTTTTCATCTGTCAGGCGCTGTACACGAAAAAATCATTCCGCAAACCGTCGACGCCATGGAGAGGATCAACCCGCACTATATTGCTGCTGGCCACTGCACGGGCTGGCGGGCCACCAGTGCTTTACTCAACCGATTCGGCGATGACAGAGTGATTCCGCTTTCCGTCGGAAAAACGTTTTCCTTTGCAGCGGACGCGGACTGATCAACCGTAACAAAAGAGTACACTCGGCAACGTCTTCTATGCTTGGGTGAGATTACAATGTCATACAACGGAAGCTACCGACTCTCGCGCTCAGTCTGAGGAGCTTGGCACGAAGATTGGGAAATCATAGCCACCTCACAGCCCATCCCCGTTTAACATTTTGTACTAAAAAGAAAGCCCCGCCGAAGCGGGGTCAATTACCGAGGAGGAATGAGTTCGTTCTGTCTTCAAATGTTGCCCCTGGGCCCAACCACAAGACAGCCCTGTGAGGACTGGTGGT
>CAZEKE010000211.1:0-3822 GCA_964512815.1 uncultured Acidiferrobacteraceae bacterium | reverse complement strand
TTTGCACGCTTGCAGTTTGGCGAAAAACACGGTGATGAAACTGCGCGCCTCAGTAGTTTTTTGAAGGTTTGTCAACGAGCGGGCATCGAAGCCGAAATATCGGCCAACATTGAGCTGGCACAATGGCAGAAGTTTGTATTCCTGGTTGGCTTAAGCGGCGCGACTACGGTGACCCGCAGTGGGATCGGCGCCATTGTGGCAGATTCGGATTGCCGCCTTCTTTTATTGAACTTGATGGAGGAAACGGCCGCCGTCGGGCGCGCTCGTGGCGTCGCGCTTGCCGACGATTACGCGCTCAACCGTCTCACCTATGCTGAAAACCTGCCGGCCGACATGAAAGCTTCCATGCTCAACGATTTGGAGCGCGGCAAACGTTTAGAAGTGAATTGGCTCTCCGGTGAAGTTGCACGGCTTGGGCGCGAACTCGCCATCCCCACACCGGCCAATGATGCCGTCTACGCCGCCCTCAAGCTGCATAGAGGCGGCAAAGATTAGGACTTCCAGAGGCTAAAATCCTGGCGTGCCATTTATCCAGTAGGCGCTCGCACAGGCTAGAAAACATCAGGTGCCGTGCACCTGGTGCAGCGGAAACAGATAATCCGACGTATCGACGTCAAAGCTATAAGCGTTAGCCTATCCGCTCCCCGCGCCTCCGGGCAGCAGCTCGCCTTCTCCTTCCAACTCTTGTTCCTCCAACGCTAGACGTTCGGCCAATTCTTTTTGAAGCTCAGCGGTTTCCTGCTGGCGGTGCCACATGTCGGCATATTTGCCGTCTCTCTCCAGCAATTCCGCGTGGCGGCCACGCTCTGCGATACGCCCGTTGTCGAGGACTAGTATTTGATCTGAATCAACGATCGTCGACAGGCGGTGGGCGATCACTAGAGTTGAGCGGTCGCGGCTGACTTCCTTGAGATTATCTTGAATTTCTTTTTCGGTCCCAGAATCAAGCGCCGAGGTCGCCTCGTCGAATAGCATGATGCGCGGATTTTTCAGGATCGTGCGGGCAATGGCGACACGCTGCTTTTCGCCGCCGGAGAGCTTGAGGCCACGCTCGCCGACCTGTGTCTCGTAGCCATCTGGCAGAGCGTGGATGAATTCATGAATATGGGCGAGACGCGCCGCTTCCTCAATTTCAGCACGGCTCGCGCCCGTATTGCCATAAGCGATATTGTAAAAAATACTGTCATTAAACATCACCGTGTCCTGAGGAACGATGCCGATCGCAGCGCGCAGTGACTGCTGCTCTACCTCACTTATGTCCTGACCGTCGATACGTACGCTACCACCTTCGATATCATAAAAGCGGAAGAGGATGCGCGAGACGGTAGATTTTCCGGCGCCGCTGGCCCCGACGATCGCCACCGTCTGCCCGGGCGGCACGACAAACGACACGTTGTCGAGGATATTACGCCGCGCATCGTAACTGAAGCGCACATTGTCAAACTTGATTTCGCCGTCGCGGACGTCGAGCGGCTTGGCTCCCGGCTTGTCCTCAATATCGGGATAGACATGCATGAGCTCGAACATAGCCTCCATGTCGGTTAGTGATTGCTTTATCTCACGGTAAACGAAGCCGAGAAAATTGAGCGGAATATAGAGTTGAATCAGATAGGTGTTCACAAGAACAAAATCGCCGATGGTCATGGTTCCTGCAGCGACTTCGTAGCCCGCCTTGATGGTAATGCCGGTGAGACCGATGGCGATGATCGCACCCTGACCAATGTTGAGTAGTGACAAACTGGTCTTGCTCTGTACCGCCGCTTCTTCGTAACGCCGGCGTGATTCATCAAAACGCTGCGCCTCATGCGCTTCGTTGCCGAAATATTTCACCGTCTCGTAATTGAGCAGGCTATCGATGGCCTTGGTATGGGCCTGGGAATCCTGTTGATTCATGCGGCGGCGAAATTTGAGCCGCCACTCCGTCACCGTCAGCGTAAACGCGATAAACGCGGAAATAGTGACAAAAGTGATGGCGGCATATTCCACGCCATAGAGCCACCACAATATGCCGCAAACCATAACGATTTCGACCAAGGTGGGGAGAATGTTGAACAGCATGAAGGTGAGCAGAAACTCAATGCCCTTCACGCCACGTTCAATAGCACGCGACAATCCACCGGTGCGCCGTTCCAAATGAAAGCTCAGCGACAATCGGTGCAGATGCTCGAAAACACGAAGCGATACCGTGCGGATGGCACGCTCGGCGACTTTGGCGAATACAGCATCGCGCAGTTCGCCAAATGCCACCGTCGCGATACGCAAAATGCCATAAGCAATCAAGATAGCGATCGGTACCACAACAAGGGTTGCCTGATTGGCCCCTAAAATATCTATCGCCTGCTTGTATAGTATTGGTACATAGACGTTCGCGACTTTTGCGAGAACGAGAAGCATCATGGCCAGCACGACACGCCCGCGCATTTCAAACGAGCGCTGCCATAAATACGGCAACAGCGTGCGGATCGTATGCATATGCGAACGCGAAGCCGGAGGCTGCATTTCTCGGGCTTGACGGGGCATCTCGACCATGTGCTTCCAGGCGTTGCTTCGAAGTCGGACCGAACGGCCCAAATATTAATTAGGGATTACTTCGTTGATTCACAATCGCCAACAAAGAACAGTATTGATGTCACAGATTTGGCCGCACGAAAAAGATTACCGAAAAATAATGGCATGTGGCCCCGGCCAGGACAAATGCGTGCCAAATCACGTTGTGATAGCGCAAATTCGTCCAGAGATAAAAACCTACGCCGGCACAATAAAAAAAACCGCCGATGCCAAGCAGCGCGAGGGCCGCCCAATGCAAGTTGGCAACCAATGGCTCGATCGCCGCAAGGCCGGACCAACCGATGCCCAAATAGAGATAGATTGACAGCCGCTCAAGACGCCCTGGAAATATCAGTTTGAGCGCCACGCCGGTTAACGCCAAGCCCCAAACCGTGCCTAATTTGCTCCACCCCCAGGCACCCTCAATACTGTTCAACGCCACCGGCGTGTAGGTGCCCGCAATCAAAAGATAAATCGCCGAGTGATCCAACAGGCGCAGCACATTCTTAAGCGTGCCGCGGCGTACGATATGGTAGAGCGCCGACGCGGTAAACACGAGGAACAGCGTACCGCCGTACAACGCAAAGCTGGTCACTGCTAGGGCTCCGGGATAGCGGCTGGCCACAATCACCAACATGATCAATCCGGCAGTGCTGGCTGAAATACCGAGGGCATGGCCGATATTATCGGCCACTCTTTCTCCAAGCTTGTAAACCGGGGCCTGATTCAGGATCAAAACAAGTTCTCCCTCACGACGGTCGTCAGCGTGTCATGAAATGGTTGGAGAAACGCCGAAATACAATCCGGTCGCCAAATTACCTGCTTTCGATCGCGGCCATGATTTCGGCAGCAGCCTTGGGAATGTTAGTCCCTGGGCCGTAAATGGCGGCAACCCCCGCCTTAATGAGAAATTCATGGTCATTTGGTGGAATGACGCCACCGCAGATCACCAATGTGTTGCCCGCGCCATGAGCCTTCAATTCCGACAGCAGTTCCGGCACCAGTGCCTTGTGGCCGGCGGCGAGGCTGGAAACGCCCACCACATGCACATCGTTCTCCACCGCTTCGCGGGCGGCTTCCTGCGGCGTCTGGAACAGGGCGCCTATATCGACGTCGAAGCCGATGTCGGCGAAGGCAGTCGCGATGACTTTTGCGCCGCGGTCATGCCCATCCTGGCCAAGTTTGACTACTAATAGTCGCGGGCGGCGGCCTTCACGTCGGGCAAAGGCGGCGACGTCCGAACGGATACGAGTAAATTCCTCGTCATTGGCATAG
>CAZEKE010000210.1:0-3758 GCA_964512815.1 uncultured Acidiferrobacteraceae bacterium | reverse complement strand
CCGCACGTCAGTATGTTCCGACCGGTCACGTTCCCCACGGGGTGACCAACGACAGCTGACCGGCTCTGTGCGCTTCAGATTGATATAATTCGCATCGCGGGTCCCTGGTTTGAGACCCGCCGCACTCAATCCCCGTATCCGGATCAAATCATGATGCCTCTTGCTCGCTGGTTGATGACTGGCTTACTGGCAGGATCTCTTGTGGTTGCGTCGCACAACGGTGTTGCCAGCCTGCCGTTGGCCGTGGATGGGCAGGCCCTGCCCAGTCTGGCGCCAATGCTGGAGGGCGTACTGCCTTCGGTCGTGAACATCTCGACTGAAGGAAAAGTCACAGTACGAAGAAACCCGTTCCAGGCCGACCCGTTCTTTGAGCGCTTCTTTAACACCCTGCCGGATAGCCAACCGCGGCAGCGTCGTACCCAGAGCTTGGGTTCCGGCGTCATCATCGATGCGCAGCTGGGTTATGTCGTCACCAATCACCACGTGATTGAAAATGCTGACGAGATCCGTGTGCGCCTGGATGACGGCCGCTCATTTGATGCCGAACTCGTTGGGGCCGACCCTGAAGCGGATGTGGCGGTGATCCGGATACCGGCAGAAAACCTCAAAGCCATCGAGATCGGTAATTCCGATGAACTCCGGGTAGGTGATTTTGTGGTGGCCATTGGCAATCCTTTCGGTCTCAGTCAAACCGCAACTTCCGGGATCGTCAGCGCGTTGGGGCGCACCGGACTCGGGAGCGAGGGCTATGAGGATTTTATCCAGACTGATGCGTCGATTAACCAGGGTAACTCCGGTGGTGCGCTGGTGAATCTTCGCGGCCAGCTGGTCGGCGTCAACACAGCAATCCTGGCCCGGGGCGGCGGCAATGTCGGTATTGGTTTTGCGATTCCTGCCAACATGGCGCTGCGCCTGACTTCACAAATCATCGAGTATGGAGAAGTTCGCCGCGGCCGACTGGGGGTGATCGTACAGGACCTGACCCCAAACCTTGCTGAAGCATTCGGGATTGATAGCCGCAAAGGTGCTCTGATTTCCAGGGTCATGCCCGACTCGGCCGCTGAGGATTCCGGTCTGCAGGAAGGGGACGTCATCACGCTGGTCGACGGGCGCGCTGTATCGGGCGCGGCCGAGCTGCGAAATCTGATCGGCCTGGCCCGGGCCGACGATGAAATTGAGATCACCTATATCCGAGATCGCGAGGAGATCGTGCAGAAGATCCGGATACGGGCGGTACAGGCAGAAGCGGGCCAAGGGGTTCAGATCAGTGACAACCTGGCCGGGGCGCTTTTTGAAGATATTGATGAGGCGACGGGCCGCGGAGGCCAGCCTGGAATACGGGCAGTGGAGGTTGCGGAGGGCAGTCCTGCCTGGCAGGCTGGACTGCGTCCCGGTGACCTGATCCTGTCGGTCAACCGACAACCGATCTTCAGTCTCGATGATCTCGCCGAGGCGGTAAAACGCAGCTCGCGTGGTCTGCTCATCAACTTGCGGCGTGGCGATTCCGCCTTTTACCTGGTGATCCCCTGACGAATCACTGACGGGGCCGCTTTCCAAGATCTGATGCCGAACCCGGAGGCCCACTGCCAATGACCAAGAAACTCATCGCCCCATCAATATTGTCGGCGGATTTCGCGAGGCTGGGTGTCGAGGTCGAGCAGGTCCTCGCCTCCGGGGCTGACATCGTTCATTTTGATGTGATGGACAACCACTACGTGCCGAACCTGAGTGTGGGACCGCTGGTCTGTTCGGCGCTGAGGGCCTATGGCATCGAGGCACCGATCGACGTGCATCTGATGGTCAAGCCGGTCGATCGTATCATTCCGGACTTTGCGGCCGCCGGGGCGACCTATATCAGTTTTCACCCTGAAGCCAGTGACCATGTCGACCGGACGTTGCAGCTGATCCAGGACGAAGGCTGTCGAACCGGCCTGGTCTTCAACCCCGCCACACCCCTTGATTATCTTCACCACGTCATGGACAAAGTGAACATGATTCTATTGATGTCTGTTAATCCGGGATTCAGCGGACAGCTGTTTATTCCCGGCACCCTCGACAAACTGGGGCGAGCCAGGCAGCTGATCGACGACTCAGGTCTGGATATCCGGCTGGAAATCGACGGCGGTGTCAAATTGGACAATATCCGTTCGATCTCGGAGGCCGGTGCCGATACTTTTGTTGCGGGGTCCGCCATATTCTCCGCAGCCGACGAGTCGGATCCGAACCGTTACGACAGTATTATCCGGGCTATGCGGACTGAAATAGATCACGCGGCCTGAGCGATGACCGCCGCTGATCGGAAGGTGTTGCCCCGGCAGTGGCCGCTCAGGATAAACGGCCTGCTGTTCGACCTGGACGGGACACTGGCCGATACCATACCGGATCTCACCAGCGCAACCAATCAGATGCTGCGGGTGCTGGACCGGCCACCCGTGACGGTCGACCGGGTCCGGGCCTGGGTGGGCGACGGGGCCCGGCCGCTGGTGGTGCGAGCGCTTGCAGGTGATCGAATAACGCTCAGCGAAACAGCTGAAGTCGATGCAGCCTACCAGATGTTCGGGGACTTTTATGCGCGGTCGCTGTGCGTGGACAGCGTACTTTATCCTGGTGTCACTGAAGTGCTCTGCACTTTACAGGACACCGGCCTGGCAATGGCGTGTGTTACCAATAAACCTCGTGCTTTCACTACCCCGCTCTTAGAGCAGCTCGGACTCAGTCGTTTCTTCGGGGCAGTGGTGTGTGGTGACGACCTCCCTGTCCGAAAGCCGGCGCCGGAGCCGCTTTTGGACGCCGCACGTCGTCTGGATGTTCCTGTCACACACTGTGCGCTGGTCGGAGATGCAGCCAATGATATCCGCGCTGCACGGGCCGCTGGCATGCCGGTGTTCTGGGCAGAGTACGGTTACGGTGAGTCGCACCTCCAGGAGCAACTTGAACCAGATGCTGTGATAGATTCGATTTCCCGACTGACAGGTCTGATCACGATCGGCAGCTGAATATCACGCGGATTTGAGTGGCTGATTCATTTGGCCCGCCGGCGTTTGAGATGCTGTCCGTGACACTAACTTCCATGCCAACAAATTCTGTGAATTCTGTTCCACGCCTGGCTGGTTGGCGACGGGCGGGACTGGTGTCTTGACGAGCCGCGCTGATTTCGCCCGTTACCGGGCTGCGGGCTATAACCGCATTCCACTGGTCCGGGAGATACTGGCTGATCTTGAGACGCCGGTCAGCACCTATATCAAACTGGCGCGTGGGCCTTACAGCTACCTCCTGGAGTCTGTTCAGGGCGGTGAAAAATGGGGCCGTTACTCGATGATCGGCCTGCCCTGTGCCACGATCATCCGGGTCGACGGCGATCAGCTGGAAATCGAGGAAGATGGTGAGATCATCCACAGCCAGACCACGCCGGACCCACTCAGTGCTATCCAGAGTATTCAGCGGCAGTTTCATGTGCCGCAGATCGACGCCATGCCGCGCTTCACTGGGGGTCTCGTCGGCTACTTCGGCTATGACACGGTCAACTATGTGGAAACCCATCTCGGCACCTCAGTCCGGCCGGACCCTGTGGGTGCGCCGGACATACTGCGCATGGTGGCCGATGAGGTGGTGGGCTTTGATAACCTGAGCGGGCGGCTGCAGGTTATTGTGCACACTGATCCGGAAGTCGAAAAGGCATTTGAAAACGGCAATGATCGACTGGACGATCTGGTTGCCCATATTGAGCAACAAACTACATCCGGGGAAGTGCACTACCA
>CAZEKE010000209.1:0-5565 GCA_964512815.1 uncultured Acidiferrobacteraceae bacterium | reverse complement strand
GAATTTCCGTCTCGAACCCGTTCGCTGGCAGTCAGCGGCGGCCGGCACCCCCATAAACTACAGGACCCACCTTGGTCCCGCTCGGTCCCGCCGGGTCGGGCTGTGTCGGTCGGTAATTCTGTCGCATAACCTGACCTTGTGCTTTGCGCGAAACCGCTTCGGAAACCGTTTCCAGTTCGGAAGCAGCAGCAAGCGCAGCCTTCCGGTCAGTCTGCTGGATACTCAGATCATTAGGCACCGGCATCATGTTCGCCAGATAGTAGGCAATTTTCTGCCTGGCAGGATCAACGTGGTGAGCTGGGTCGATTTCACGCTTGTTAACACCCTTGATCGGCGTGACACAGGAACCGTCAATCACTTCAAGATCAAACCACCATTTTTTGGCCGGATTTCGCGTCCCGTTGCCCAGCCAGTCGTCAATTCTGACCGCCAGCGGCACCAGCATAGGTTTGAGTGCAGGTGCATTGATTCCACACCAGCTGGCGATTCGTTCGAGAATTGAACCGTCGGCTGTCACAACTTTATTCAACGGACACGTTTTCATGCAGCGCCCGCATGCAGACCCCCGGGCATTGGTGAGGCGGTAGCGTGTGCAGCGTTCTACGTCGGGTTTCCACATCTCATAGCCGTTGAACATCACTTTGCCCCCCCATGAAATTGCATCGCAGGGGCACTCACGGGCACATTTCCTGCAACGGTTGCAGAAATACTGCAAACCGAAGTCAATCGGCTTGTCGGCCTCTAGCGGCATATCGGTAGTCACGACCACCGTTTTCAGTCTAGGCCCGACAAAAGGATTTAACACCAGTTCCCCGATGCGTGAAAGTTCTCCAAGTCCTGCAAGCAGCATTAGCGGAATGTGCAGCACATCGCTGTCTACGTTGGTCTGTGAGCGGGCGGGAAATCCCAGTTTGCGCACTGTTTCTGCCATGACGCCGGCGATCTCTGCACCCCGCAGGTAGGCTCTCATGGACTGTGTACCTGAGATCCAGTCATCGCCAGATGCCCCCTCCATGGTGTCGAATTCTTGATCGATCAGTATGACGATCGCATATCGATGTTTGATCTCGATCGGTTCCCCGTCTGCGCCGTGCGAATACCAGGCGTAAGCCGGAATTTCACAGATCCCGGTGACATCAGATCCCAGCAGATACGACAGAGATTTGACAGCCCGGGCATTTGATGCAGCATCGGACAGCGCTTCCTGGTCGGCAGCAAAATCGGGCTCACCCTTCTGGACCGGTACCATCGACCGCATCGACGCCATCATTCCGGCTGTATGGGGCTGCTTGAAGGCAAATCGGTGCCGTTCCTTCTGTGCCTTGGGACCCAGATCACCGCGCAGCGCTCGATCAAAAAATGCGGCTCTTTTCGAAACTCTGGGGACCTCGTCATCGACAATCAGCGTCGTTGGTCGCTCGACGCGTTTGACACTTTCCATCGGGTACGGGCCCAAATGGGTCGCCCGCCTGTTTCGCCGGTTCCTCTCCCGCCCCGACATCGCACCATTGCGTCCCAGCCAGTAACCCAGCCCGTTTGCTCGAAGCGCTTTTTCAGCCAGTGGCTGGTCCGTCTGCAGCGCGTAGTCGGTGGTGACCACCGCCAGCGAGAACCCTCTCGTAATAAATGGGTTTCGTAACTGATCTTCAGATCGGACGTTGAGGCCGGCAAGTACCGACAACCGCGCGGCATCGACAGAACCGGCGCCCCTGACATGAGCCCTGGCCGACCAGCCGAGTTGCGAGATGTGTCCGGCCAGACAGACTGCGATGCCCCCTACTCGGCAATCCGCAGCTTCCTCCACTGCCGTTTCGATCCAGGTTCTGGCTGGATTATCCGGTTCAGGAATGCGCCCGTGTTCGAGGAGCAGGACGACTGCAAAATCGTGTGGCATCGGGTCGGCATCTTTGCACCATGCGTTGGGCTCCATGCGGCAGATACCCACCTGCGAGGTATTCATGAAATAGCTGTAGCCTTTGACATCAATCATCCGCCGGTAAGGGTCATCGGGTACGGGTGCTCTGGCCGGGGCTGGTTCAGACATCGCGTTGCGTACAAAGATGTCAAGATAATCCCTTAATGCTTCTGCCAATGGTCCCTGTGGCGCTTTGGTAAAACCCGGGGAATCTACGCGGGGACTCAGTTGTTCACGGGCGCCAACGGTGAGATCTACCGGCAGGGTTTCCAAGGGATATGACCCCAGGTGATAGGGCCTGTTCCGCGAAGGCATCCGCAGAAACATTCAGTGACTCACTGGACCGAGCGTTTGGGGACAGGAGACGGCCCGATTCAGACGGCGCGGAAAATAAGCGACCATGGTTCTCCCGTAGCTAACCGGCAGCAGGCTACCTGAAAACGAGAGATTGTCCTACTTCGGTAGGTTAATCAATACCGCACCCTAGGGTCTAACCGCAGGCTGAAAAAACAATCGGCTGAAAAGGAATCGACTCAGCGCTTTGAGTATTGAGGTCGCTTTCTAGCTTTATGCAGGCCCACTTTCTTGCGCTCGACCTCACGGGAATCACGGGTAACAAATCCCGCTTTACGAAGTGCAGGTCTAAGGCTTTCGTCGTATTGCAGCAGTGCCCGCGTTATACCGTGGCGAATGGCACCTGCCTGCCCAGTGTTGCCACCGCCCTTGACGTTGGCCCTGATATCGACCTTGTCGACCATTTCAGCCACGTTCAATGGTTGACGAATCACCATGCGTGCGGTCTCCCGGCCGAAATAGCGGTCCAGCGGTCGACGATTTATCGTGATCTCTCCGGTGCCGCGAGTCAAAAACACCCTCGCGGTGGAGGACTTCCTCCGGCCCGTACCGTAGAAAACCTGTTCGCCTGCTGCCATCGTTCCTTACCTCGTTCTGCCGGGTCCGTTATTAGATATTCAGTGTCTGCGGCTGTTGGGCCTGGTGTGCGTGTTCCGGTCCGGCATAGACACGCAGTTTCAGAAACATTGCGCGACCCAGGGCGTTCTTGGGAAGCATTCCTTTGACCGCTTTCTTGATAACCAACTCAGGGCGGCGTTCCAGTTCATCCGCCAGGCTGGTTTCACGGATCCCGCCAGGATACCCGGTATGTCGGTAGTATTTCTTTTTCTCCCCCTTATTGCCCGTCACCCGGATCTTCGCCGCGTTGACCACGACGATATGGTCGCCCGTATCGACGTGCGGTGTGTACTCAGGTTTGTGCTTACCTCGCAGGCGCATCGCAATCTCGCTCGCCAATCGACCCAGCACCTTGTCCGTTGCGTCGACCAGATACCAGTCACGATGTACAGTTTCGGGTTTTGCAGAGTAAGTGCGCATTGAGTGCATAGTGAGGCGGAGAAAATCGAGGCGCGGATGTTACAAGATGGGACCCGAACTGACAACTAGTTGCGGCCACGGTAAGTCCTAAAAATGCCCACGGCAGTGGTAAAAAAAAAGCACAGCGCTTCAACTTGCTGTGCTTAAACCACCAAAGGAGGATGGAGGAGTCTTTCGTTTACCGCATCGTTCTTGTTTCGTTGTGCTACCGCCGTTTACTGTCGATGGTATATAGCCTTAACGTAAAGTAACTAACTTGTTTTATTATTATTCACTAATACACTGAAATAAGCAAGCCTCATCTTGAGTTTGTTCAGATAAATTATTACTAACTATTTTTCAATAGTTTAAGAGCATTACTGGCAACTAATCTATTTTTATCATCCGCGATGGCCCCTAGTTATGAGCCTTTTTCGTTGCAATCGCAGGGTTATCCAGCAGCTCGATCCAGTGCAGAACCGGCACTCGGGACCGGCTCTGCAGATGAACCTGGCAGCCTATATTCGCAGTCACAATAACATCCGGATTCTCTCCTTGAATTGCGGTCAAACGGTTTTCCAACAAAGTGCCGGAGATTTCCGGCTGCAGAATCGAGTAGGTGCCCGCTGCTCCGCAGCATAAGTGGCTTTCGGTGACTTCCACGAGCGAAAACCCTGCCCGTTGCATGACACGCTCAACGATTCCGGTTATCTGCTGTCCGTGTTGCAACGTACAGGGGGAATGAAACGCGACGCGTAGCGACTCGGTACCTTCGATCTTGCCGGGTTGTACTTCATCCACGACCTCTGAAAGATCTCGGGTTGCAGCCGAGATTCTCCTCGCTTTTTCTGAATATTCGGGATCGTGTGACAAAAGCTCACCATACTCACGAACCGTTACACCGCAACCGCTCGCTGTCATCACGATCGTATTGACACCCGATTCTAAAAACGGCCACCATGCATCGATGTTTCTTCGCATCGACTGTTTGGCCTCTTCAACTGCAGACATGTGCAGACTCAGCGCGCCGCAGCAACCGGCAGTCGGACTGGAAACGAGAGAGATACCGGCACGATCCAGTACCCGCATCGCTGCACTATTGATGTTCGGGCCGATGGCGGACTGGACACAACCTTCCAGCACCAGCATACGGCGGTCGTGGCCAGTGGCTGGTCTTTCACCGGCTACACGCCCTTCCGGAATCCTAGCCGCCAGGCGGGCCGGTAATCCCGGACGCACCAGACGGCCCAGCGCCAGGAAAGGCGCAAAAAGCCTCCCGCAAAGAAACTTCCTGATCGCCCAGCGGACCGCTCTCTCACCCCGTGTCCGCGGCGCTGCTTTTTCTACCAGATCCCTGCCAACCTCGAGCAACCGGCCATAGCGAACCCCCGATGGGCAGGTCGTTTCACAAGAACGGCATGTGAGACATCTGTCGAGGTGGATACGAGTTCGCTCGGAACATTCACCGCCTTCCAATACTGACTTGATCAGATAAATCCTGCCGCGTGGTCCATCCAGTTCGTTGCCGAGAAGCTGATAAGTCGGGCAGGTTGCAGTACAAAATCCGCAGTGGGCGCATTTACTGAGAATCCCCTTCGCTTCCTCCCCACTTGCAGTTCCCTCTAGGGATCGGGCCAGTTCAATCTGCATCGGCTACAACTCCGGGTACAAGCGCCCGGGATTCAGAATTCCCTTGGGATCAAATGCCTGCTTGAGACGTAAATGCAGACGGTGGAGCACAGGGCCCAGCGGTTGGAAAGTCTCACTGCTTTGGTCTCCGCCGCGGAAAAGCGTTGCGTGTCCACCCGCGGCAGACACGCTTTCCCTGATATGTTCAGCCGGTAATTCCGAGCGCAACCAGCGCTGACATCCACCCCATTCGATCAGTGAATCACCTGGTAGGTCGAGGGGCCCGGCAGTCGCCGGGACTGACAACCGCCACAAGGGCTGCGGTGACGAAAAATAGGGGTGCTGGTGTTCGACAAGCGCCGTCCAGAACCCGCTAGCGGATGAATCCACCAGCCCCCCGAGCTCTGTCGTCGCCGACGAGACCCCCTCCTTTGAACCCGACAACCGGAGCTTTAACGTGCCATCACAGAAGTACGATCCCGTAATCGGTAAGGGTCGGACCGCCGCCTCGTTCATGAATCGCAAAGCATCCCGTTCACTGGTTTCAAACCCGATCGTGCATTCGATTTCAGGCATCGGCAGGACCTTGAAAGAAACTTCCAACATCACACCCAGACTGCCCAACGCCCCTGCCATTAGCCGGGATGCGT
>CAZEKE010000208.1:0-8216 GCA_964512815.1 uncultured Acidiferrobacteraceae bacterium | reverse complement strand
GCCGAGGGAGACCTTGACGACAAGGAAAAGGAGGTCCTGCTTGCGTACCTGCGTGGGGGCGACGCATCGACAGCCTCCGAACCGCAGCGCCGTATCACGCTGAAGCGCCGGACTTCAAGCGCGGTGCGTCAGACCTCGAGGACGGGTGGAGCCCGAAGAGTACACGTCGAGGTCAAAAAGCGCCGGACCTATGTCAAACGCGGGGACCTGCAGCGGCAACAGCAGGTGGCTCGCGAAGCGGCTGAGGCAGAGCAAGCGGCAAAGCTTGCGGCAGAAGAAGAGGCCAAGGAAAAAGCTGAGGCCGAGAAGAAAGCTGCAGAGGAAGCCGCTGCGCAAGCAGCTGAGGAGGAAGCCAGGAGCAACGAGGAATCAGAGCAACAAGCCAAGGTCGAAGAACCGATTGCGGCCGTGCCGGAGCTGGCGATCGCCCCCCCTGCCGACGCAAAACCTTCCGGTCGCCGAGAAGACAAGCCGCGAAAGAAAAAAGGGAAAGACAGGACGGGTGGCGAAGAAGAGCTGCATCTCGCTGGGGGTAAGCGCGGGCGCCGTAAAAGCCGGTCAGCGACCAAACCTAGAAAGCTGACATCCACAACCGCCGGTCAGCACGCCTTTGAACGACCGACTGAACCAATTCAACGTATGGTCGATGTACCTGAGACCATCACGGTTGCCGAGCTTGCACAGGCGATGTCCATTAAGGCTGCTGAAGTGATCAAAGTTCTGATGGATATGGGCAGCATGGTCACGATAAATCAGATGCTTGACCAGGATACCGCGATCCTGGTCGTAGAGGAGATGGGTCACAGTGCCCGGGCAGCAACCACTGAAGACCCTGAATCTTTACTACTAAAGGAAGAACAAGGTGAGTTAGAGGTCCGTCCTCGTGCACCGGTTGTGACCGTGATGGGGCACGTGGATCATGGAAAGACATCGCTGCTGGATTATCTGCGTAAGACAAAAGTGGCCGCTGGTGAGGCTGGCGGGATCACGCAGCACATAGGCGCTTACCGGGTTCCAACGGATAAGGGTACGATTACGTTTCTGGATACGCCCGGTCATGAGGCGTTCAGCGCGATGCGTTCGCGGGGAACTGAGGTGACCGATCTTGTGGTATTGATTGTCGCGGCAGACGACGGTGTAAAGCCGCAGACGGTGGAAGCGATCAATCATGCCCGCACAGCGGATGTCCCAATTATTGTTGCAATCAACAAGATCGACCGTGCCGACGCAGATGCCGAACGCGTCAAACAAGAACTCACCTCCCACGAATTGGTTCCGGAGGAATGGGGAGGGGACGTACTTGTCAACGAGATCTCTGCTACTACCGGGCAGGGGATCGATGAACTGCTGGAATCCATTCTGCTTCAATCCGAACTGCTTGATCTAACTGCTCCCATAGATGGTCCGGCGACTGGGACGGTTATCGAGGCCCGTCTGGACAGGGGCCGTGGCGCAGTTGCAACCATACTGGTCCGGAACGGTACTTTACGAAGAGGGGATGTCCTTCTGGTCGGCAGAGAATACGGACGCATTCGTGTCATGAACAGCGACGCCGGCAAAACGATTACTGAAGCGGGGCCGTCGACGCCGGTGGAGGTGCAAGGCCTGGCCGGGGTTCCTGAATCCGGAGATGAAGCCGTCGTGGTGCCCGGTGAACGCAAAGCGCGGGAGTTAGGCACCTACCGGCAGAGTAAATTCAAGGAAATCAAACTCGCCAAACAGCAGAAATACAAACTCGAGAGCATGTTCGAGAAGATGGAAGAGGGCGAAAAATCCATACTCAATCTGATCATCAAGGCCGATGTCCAGGGTTCAGTAGAAGCTCTCAGTGACACCCTAGAGGGTCTTTCCGGCGATAAGGCTGGCGTCCAGGTGATCCATGGCATGGTGGGAGGCATCAACGAGTCAGACGTTAATCTGGCGGGAGCTTCTTCTGCCATGATTATCGGATTCAATGTGAGAGCCGACGCGACCGCACGCAAACTAATTGAAAGTGAGGGAATCGAGGTCCACTACTACAACGTGATCTACAACGCGATCGACGATATCAAGGCGGTGTTGACAGGAATGATTGCTCCGGTCCTTAGGGAACAGACAATCGGCCTCGCCGAGGTCAGGGAAGTTTTTCGGGTCTCCAAGCTTGGTGCTATCGCGGGCTGCCGGGTTGTCGACGGTGAGGTGAGAAGAAGCCTGCCGGTCCGTGTACTGAGAGAAAACGTCGTAATCTACGAAGGGCAGATAGATTCCTTACGCCGTTTCAAAGAAGATGTGAATGAAGTGAAGACCGGTTTCGAATGTGGTATCGGCGTCAGAAACTACAATGACGTCAAGCAGGGTGACCAGATCGAGATCTACGAGACCATAGAGGAACGGCCGACTCTTTAGCGATTGAGAGGCTATTCCCTAATTATTCGATGCAAGGTGTCGATAGAGTCCGAAGGGTGGCGGAACTGGTTCGCAGGGAACTTTCCTCTCTTATCGTCCGAGATTTCGCCGATTACGGCATTGGAATTGTTTCGATTACCGCTGTGGATATGACGCGCGATCTTCGCAAAGCAAAGGTGTATGTCACGGCGTTTGATGACGGGCAAGACGAAGAGGAAATCGTCGGTATCTTGAAAGACAACGTCTCGGTCATGAGGAAAGCACTTGCCAGTCGTCTTGAACTCAGGCGGGTTCCTGAGCTCGATTTCTACTATGACTCAAGCGTTCAGCGTGGTGCTCGCCTGAGCAAGATGATTGATGGACTTGTCCCGTCCGGGGATGCCGTCGATGAGCACTAGACGCGGTGCCCATCGTGGGCGCAACCTATCGGGAATGCTGTTACTTGATAAACCTTGGGGGTTGACCTCAAACGCTGCCCTGCAGAAAGCCAAACAGCTGTTGGGTGCCCGCAAAGCTGGGCATACCGGGAGTCTTGATCCGATTGCGACGGGCCTGCTGCCGTTGTGTTTTGGAGAATCAACCAAACTGTCGGGCCTTTTTCTGGACGCAGATAAGACCTACTGGACGCGGATACGGTTGGGTGAAAAAACGGCCACAGGGGATTGTGAAGGGGACGTCATCGAGGAAAAGCCGGTGAGCGTTGATCATGGTCAACTGGAAGATACCCTCTCACGGTTTCGCGGAAAATTCCTTCAGACTCCTCCGATGTATTCGGCAGTCAAAGTCAATGGCCAGCCCCTCTACAAACTTGCCAGAGAAGGCATAGAGATTGAACGGCCAGCGAGAGCTGTTACCGTCTACGAACTGGCCCTGGAATCTTTTGACGGGCAGGACGTTGAACTGAAGCTCCGTTGCTCGCATGGATTCTACGTCCGGGGGCTCGCACAGGATCTTGGTGATCAACTAGGTTGCGGAGGGCACGTTACGTCGCTGCGCCGGCTGGCGGTAGCCGAGCTTCATGTTGGAGATTCCGTCAGCCTTGAGAAGCTCGAGAATGCCTCCGCCGGTATTGGCAGGGAGAAACTGCTGATCTCAGTCGACCATGGTTTGTCCCACCTTCCTCAAATAGACCTTTCAGTTGATGCAGCCTTTTATCTTTGCCGCGGCCAGGCTGTCCGTGCAGGAGGGCTGCCCAAGGATGGACCGGTACGGCTTTACGCACAGGAAGCCGGGTTTCTGGGTATTGGTATGGTCACTGACGACGGTCGGGTAACACCACGGCGCCTAATGCAGGCGACGGAAAGAAAATCCTGATTCTGTTGAGCGAATGCACCCGTGCGAGTAGACTACCCGCCTTCCGATTACAATAACCCGTTTTTGAGTCCCCGCAGCACTGTAATCAGAGCCGGTCAAAGGCCACCCACCCACCCGGATTAACCCACCGGACATCGACAACTGGAAACACAGGCAGAGAGAATCACATGTCCATTAGCGCTGAATCCAAAGCATCAACGATCCGAGAATACGCATTGGCGGAAGCCGATACGGGATCGCCGGAAGTCCAAGTCGCACTACTGACCGAGCGAATAAAAGATCTGTCCGATCATTTCCGGACCCATATTCACGACCATCACTCGCGACAGGGGTTGCTTCGAATGGTCAATCGTCGACGCAAGCTGCTCGACTATCTCAAGGGCCGCAATGTTAAACGTTATCAGTCGTTGATTACTCGTCTTGGCCTACGGCGTTAAATCGGTAAACTCAGAAAACCCAGGAGCAAGAATGTGAAAGAAGCAGTTCAGCGTTTCGCCTACGGGCAGCACGAAGTCACCCTGGAGACCGGGCGAATTGCACGCCAGGCTTCCGGCGCAGTGCTGGCCGCCATGGGGGATACCCGTGTGCTGGCGACTGTGGTCGCTTCCCAGCGGGCCAGTGATCGGGACTTTTTCCCACTGACCGTGGACTACGAAGAGCGAACCTACTCAGCTGGACGAATTCCCGGTGGGTTTTTCAAGCGGGAAGGTCGACCGTCAGAAAAAGCCATCCTGACCTGCAGGCTGATCGACAGGCCCATACGTCCTTTATTTCCTGATGGATTCCGGAATGAGGTTCAGGTTATCTGCACGGTAATGTCCGTGGATCCAGAAATAGACCCTGACATTGTTGCGATGCTTGGTGCATCAGCGGCACTTTCAATTTCGGGCGTGCCATTTAGCGGCCCGGTTGGCTCTGCCCGTGTGGGCTATGTTGACAGCGACTATGTTCTCAACCCTGATGCCAGCCAGTTGGCTGGCTCTGATTTGAACCTAGTCGTTGCAGGGACCGAAAACGCGGTACTTATGGTCGAGTCTGAGGCCCGTGAGTTGAGTGAAGAACAGATGCTCGGCGCGGTGATGTTTGGCCATGAGCAGATGCAGCCTGCAATTCGGGCAATTCGTGCGCTGGCCGATGAGGCGGGTTGTGAACGATGGGAGTGGTCCGCACCGGAGGTCAATCAGGAACTGAACGACAAAGTCCTCTCTCTGGCCGAGTCCGGGGTGGAAGGAGCCTACCAGGTCGCCGATAAGGTAGATCATCAGGAAGCGTTGTCCAAGATTCGAAATACCGTAGTCGAGGAGTTGTCTGCTGAGGATTCGCCTAAGGAAGAAATTGATGCTGTCAATGAAGCCGTAAAGAAGCTTGAGAAAAAGATCGTTCGCGGGCGGATTCTGGCCAATCAACCCCGCATCGATGGGCGCGATTTAGAGACGGTCCGGCCTATCAGTATAGAGACGGGTTTGTTCCCACGTACCCACGGTTCGGTTCTGTTCACTCGCGGCGAAACCCAGGCGCTAGTGGTCACGACCCTTGGGACGGAACGCGACTCGCAGATTATTGATGCCATAGAAGGAGAACGACGCGATTATTTTATGCTGCACTATAACTTTCCACCTTACTGTGTAGGAGAGACGGGAAGGGTCGGTTCTCCGAAAAGGAGAGAGATCGGACATGGCCGACTGGCCAAACGCGCGATCCTGGCTGTTCTGCCATCAGCAGAGGACTTCCCCTATGTTCTGAGGGTGGTGTCGGAGATCACTGAATCCAACGGATCGAGTTCCATGGCCACTGTCTGTGGCGCCAGCCTTTCCCTTATGGATGCCGGGGTAGAGATCAAGGCTCCTGTAGCAGGCGTGGCGATGGGACTGATTAAGGAAGGCGAAGAATTTGCCGTCCTGACCGATATTCTGGGTGATGAAGATCACCTGGGTGATATGGATTTCAAGGTAGCCGGTACTCGAGATGGGGTGACGGCCCTGCAGATGGACATCAAGATCGAAGGGATCAATCAGGAAATTATGGAACAGGCGTTGAATCAGGCTCGCAGAGGCAGGTTGCACATCCTGGCAGAGATGGAAAAGGCTTTGGCGGGACCACGGCCGGAGATGTCTCGGTATGCGCCCAGAATTACGACGATGCGAATCCCGACAGAAAAAATCAGAGACGTCATTGGGAAGGGTGGTGTGACGATACGGGCTATTTCGGAAAGTACCGGGGCGACAATCGATATCGAGGACGATGGAACGATAAAGATAGCGAGTGCCGATCTGTCGGCTGCAGAAGCGGCCCGTAAGCGTATTGAGCAGATCACAGCCGATGTGGAAGTCGGTACGATTTATGAAGGCAAAGTGGTCCGACTTATGGATTTCGGGGCATTTGTCAACATCCTACCGGGGCGGGATGGTCTGGTGCATATCTCCCAGATTTCCACCGAGCGTGTCGCTAACGTCAGCGATAAACTGTCTGAAGGCGATGTCGTCAAGGTCAAAGTCCTTGAGGTCGACAAACAGGGTCGGGTTCGACTCAGTATCAAGGCTGTGGAAGAGGCTGCCTGATCTCGAGTACTTCCCGGAATGCCTCGGATTAGGCGGCACGGGTACGCCCAGAGATTGATGGGCAGAGGGGCGTGAAAGATGGAATCCGGTAATCTTGTGTGGATGGATTTGGAGATGACCGGCCTGGATCCGGATACGGACCGGATACTGGAGATGGCAACTATCGTGACAGACGCCCATCTCAATATCGTCGAAGAGGGGCCTGTGTTGGCCTTACACCAGGCGGAATCTGCACTGCTTGCTATGGATGAATGGAACCAGACAGTGCATTCGGGGAGCGGTCTGATCGGCAGGGTCCGGGATTCCACTCTGGATGAATCAGCGGCCGAACAGATGACCCTTGAATTTCTCCGCAGAACGGTTGCGGAAGGTAAATCTCCTTTGTGTGGTAACAGTATCTGCCAGGACCGTCGATTCCTCTATCGGTATATGCCGCGTTTGACCGGCTACTTGCATTACCGCAACGTTGATGTAAGTACCATCAAGGAGTTGATGTCCAGATGGTGTCCCGAAAGGCTGAAAGGATTCGAGAAAAAGGGCTCGCACCGGGCACTTGACGACATTCGCGAGTCTATCGAGGAACTCAAATTTTATAGAAAGGCATTCTTCAACCTGGATGGTGTTGTCCCTGATTGACTGATTACCCAGTAAGTTGTCGCAAGGCCCAGTCTATATGTTCTCTTACCATCGGCGTAACCTCGCTTCTTTTTTCTCGTAACGCACGAATTACCCTGGCTTGAGGCAAGCCATTTCCCAGCGCAATGGAGATGTTTCTCAGCCACCTCTGGTAGCCAATTCTGCGGATAGGACTGCCTTCCAGCCGCCGAAGAAACTCAGATTCCGACCAGCTGAAGAGTTCAAGGAGATCGGACCGATCCAGACCTTGCCGGGGTTGGAAATCGGGGGCAGAACCGGGTCTGGAAAACCGGTTCCAGGGGCAGACGAGCTGGCAGTCGTCACAGCCGAATATCCTGTTACCGATCAAATGCCGTAACTCGACGGGTATTGACCCGGCCAGTTCAATAGTGAGATAGGAGATGCAAAGCCTCGCATCCAGGTGGTATGGGCGGTCTATGGCGCCAGTAGGGCAGGCCTCGATACAGCGGGTACAGTGGCCACAATGGTCGGACTGGGGCGTGTCAACAGGTAGCGGAAGATCTGTATAGAGTTCCCCAAGAAAGAACCATGAACCAGATTTTCTATCGATCAAGTTGGTGTGCTTGCCGATCCAGCCCAGGCCTGCCTGTGCCGCCAAGGGTTTTTCCATCACTGGAGCGCTGTCGGCAAATGCGCGGTAACTGAATGGCCCGATAACGTCAGTGATCCGATCGGCTAGTTTCTGTAGTTTGCGGCGCAACAGTTTGTGATAGTCGCGACCAAGCGCATAACGGGAGACGTATCCGGCTGATGAGTCGGACAATACGGATTGCGCGGGTGCTGCGGCACTCGGAAAGTAGTCCAGCCGGACGCTGATAACACGGATTGTGCCGGGTACCAGCTTCCAGGGTGTGCTACGAATGTCACCATAACGGGCCATGTAGTTCATGTCGCCGTGGCAGCCATCGGCAAGCCAGTTGAGAAGTCGGCCCTGAGCTTCTGTCAGATCGCCACCGCTGATGCCGATGTCCTGGAAGCCTAGCTCGCCTGCCCAACTCCGGATCTGACTCTTCAGTTCGACGGAGCCTAGTGTTTTGTATTTACCCTTGGCCATGGTCGGCTATCATACCGGTATGCAAGGCGCTGAAGAACGACTCTACGGGCGGTCCGGTGCCCAGCAACTCGATCGTATGGCTTCAGAAGAAGGTAACCTAGCCGAGGGTGAGTTGATGGAGAGGGCAGGTGCTGCTGCATTTCAGGTGCTTTCCGGGAGATGGCCGAAGACTACTTCACTTTTGGTCGTCTGTGGGCCGGGAAACAACGGTGGAGACGGATACGTCATCGGCCGTCTGGCACATGAGG
>CAZEKE010000207.1:0-22058 GCA_964512815.1 uncultured Acidiferrobacteraceae bacterium | reverse complement strand
ACAGCGTTATTACCAGCAATCCAACCAGTCATAAGCTGTTGCTGTCCTGTGGTGTTTGCGTTAAGACGCTGGTAGTAACGCTGGCACTCAGCAAACTCTGTGGCATAGGTTCTGTGCTGATAGCTCGTAGCTACTGAGCCTAATTCTAGCTGCACCTCTTTGATGCTCAATGTGTGTGTTGCGGTGGTGTCAGTCACGTCGCTCCAGATAAACACCACTATGTTGTTTGTGCTGGAGGTGTCTATATCTGCTGTCACCGAATACTTTGCAAAAGAAGTTGTAACACTCAAATTGGCAGGAGTTGAACCCTCGTATGTCAGGTTACTTGCAAGGGTAGGGGCAGTCCCCTCGCTATTCCAGGCACTTACAATATCACTCGTTACTGCGTCTGCCGTAGAATTCCACGCTATAATGGCGGCTTTAATGTTATCTAACTTGCTAGTGTCAGAAACCTTGGCCTGAAAAGATAACGTAGCTGTATTACCAATCAATCCAGCGCAATTCTTGGCTTCAATGATTTGGAGAATACCAAACTTTTTGTTAGTTGTTTCTACATCTAAAGTAATTGCGCCTGTCGTAGTGGACCCCTGTGAGACATCCACAATATCGTTTCCATCAGAATTTAAGACCCATCTGTCCAGATTGTATGTATCGTCATTATTTAGACTATCTCCAGACGTAAAGGATGTTCCTCTTTGTGCCACTAAGAAGTTTCCGTTTATAATGGCATTGTCTGATCGAATATCACTTGAACCAAATCGGAACTGTTCTACCCCACCTGTTGTAACCCCGACAGTATCGGCAGCAGGGAAGTAGATGCCTGTATTGACATCCCCTGTGTTCGTTACAGAAGGCGTAGCAACCGCACCATCCCCAAGATAAATTGGGTTGGCAAGGCTTACATTAGTACCATCAAAAGTGAAGTCTGCATCACCAGCAAATGCGCCAGATGAATTGTACTGCACTTGTGTATTAGAACCAGCAGGGCTTCCTGCTTCTGTGGCAAGCTGACTGGTTACTTGGAAGTTTGTTCCATCATAAACCGCCGTAACAATACTGCCATTTTCTATATCGTTAGCTGCAATGTCTTGGTCATGCAGTTTCTTTAAGGTCTTGGCCCCAAGAGCATTAACATTAACTGTTGTTGCCCCTGTAGAGGCTGCATTAGCCTTAAATGTAACGGCCTGACCAGCAGCATACGCTGTAATGGCAGGAGACAGGGCTACTACCTGTGCAGTAGCCGTTCCTGTTGCTGCTGCGTAAGCGGCTCCATTGCTCTGTATCTGGTTGACTGTAGCTGCGTCTGTCTTGGCTGTTCCATCTGCTACCGAAGTTAGCCGATTTGAGCCTATGTTCAAATTGCCTGTAGCAGCATTACTTCCGCTTTTTTCCAAGGTGGAATTAACGCCATCAGCAATATCTTGATCGTGAGTGTCGTGATGACTCGCAAGAATCTTATAGCCGTCATCACGATCTTGCGCCCATAGGGTACTTCCCGTATTAACGCCGTTTGTTCTTGTAAATGATCCGCCACTCCAGGGCATAGTCTTATCCTTTTAGTTGTTTATTATTTTACACATTAAAGTTTACTAATAACCATATTCAGGCTCATCAACATCAGCCAAAATTGCCAGAAGCCATGTTTCCAGTTGCTTATTAAATCTTCTTACATTTTCAGGGTTCTGAGTCCTGACGCCATTTATGTTTTGGGCAAGAGGCCTCATAAGTATTTTGAATTTATCTGCATCTAAAATGGCCTCGATTAAGAGCCTTTCAGCAGGGTCCTTAATTTTAGAAGCTAATTGTCTAGCCTGTTTGGAAAGAATACCTGGAGTTTGAATGTTTCCTGTTCCCTTAAAAGGGCCTAGTGGTATCCTATTCATCACCGACCCTGCTTTTGCACCAAGGATTTGAGCGATAATTTGGTATCCACCATTTACAGGGTCTCCTATAATTTGAGAAAGTTTATTTGTTGGCACAGTCTGGACCCTTTGCATTATAACAGCTATTCTTTGTAATCTCTTTAATTGGTCAGTTGTTAGCAACTCTCCCTCTATCAAGAGACTTCTTATTTTTGGATTACTTATTTTTTTAAGAACATCTGCACCTTGAAGCTCTTTGGATAATGGGCCTAAATCAAGAGAGTCTCTTTTAGATGACCCCAAAATAATATTATCTAAAAGGGCTAACGCTATACTCCTTCTTTCCTCAGCCTGTCGTGGAGTAGGAAATTCACTTAATAATTTCTTTAATTCCGCTACAGGTTTAGGGCTGTTAAGAATACTTTGAACAACCTTATCCGATCTAACAAAGGTTCCTGATCGTATTGATCTTTCAAATTGGGTTTTAAGCCCAGGAAAAAGATCAGGGTCATCTAAAACAGCTTCATACCTGCTCATAAAATTTTTAGATGCTGGCCCCTTAAGAACGTCACCATCAAATACTTTTTTCTTAAACTGATTTATTAAAAATTCTTCAATATTGTTTCTAACTTTTTCTGTTGATGCAATGTTTGCTTCTGCGTTCCAAGGCTCTGACAAGCCCTCTCTCGATCTTCCAGCATTAAGAATAGAAACTATGTGGTGCTTTGCTTCTAGTCCTTCTTTCCGTGCAAGAGATTCTAAAGTTAATGATTCTGGAGTTACATCTCCAATCTTTGATGTGCCTAAAATTTTAGATACTGGCCCCTCATTAAAAGTTTTATTTAGATGGCGAGAATAATCTGTAGCCATCCTAAATGCCTTCCCTATTTCCCCCACCTGCGTTTCACCCATATATACCAAATCGTCTAAAATAGCGGTTCTTATTCTTTCTGCAATTCTAGCTGCGTTCCATCTTTTTTCGTTACGAGCTGCTGCGGCTATTTCCCCTAATTTGCTTCGCAACCCAGTCATTTCTAAAATTGTCTGCTCCCCTGTCCATAGTGCTTTGTTCCTTTTTTTAATTGCCCTTACTTCCGCAGCACTCGCATCCTTTGGGATCGGTTTTTTTGCACCTAAATATCTCAATACAGCTTCTGGTATATCTTCCATTTGTGCTTGTGATGTATTACTAATTATTTCAGATGCCACCCTCTTAGATTCTGTTGTTGGGACCTTGAGTGCTGGGTTTATAGCTTCTGCAGTCCAGAGGTCGTTTTCTTGTAACCTAATATCCCTTAACGCCTTATTTATATGTTGCCTTACAAGTATATTTATTTCTTCTGCTGTAGAGGTTTCAGGAAGTTTACTTAGAGCTAGTTTTGCATTTTCAATGCCTATATGGAGTCTTTCCCCAACCAAATTTCGCAAATAAATTAAGCCTCCCTGCTCTATGTCTCCAAAAGCCTCGGAATCACCTGCAATTTGCCGCATTAAAATTTCTAGTTCTTCTGAAACTAATCCTTCTAGTTTTTCTGCCTTCCGGCCTAACTCTTGTTGATAAGGGTACTGATTTGTAACTGGGTCCTCAGTACCCCTTATTAAAGCCTCAAGCCTATATAAACCATCATCTCCAAGCCTTTGTGCAGTCGATAAATTTGCGAGCATTTCTTGTGCTAATTCTGGATCGTTTTCAAATATATCTTTTTCTTGTATGAGCCTTTCTAATTCCCTTCGATTCTCACTTAATTCTAAAACTCTATCTCTCGCCCTGGCTTTTGCTCTTTCTGGGCTTCTAAAGTCTGCCCACCCTGTTCCAAACTCTCTAGCTTTTCTAGTGACCCACCCGAAAAGAGGCATTTTAGCTGCTGCCATAGCAACAACAGGAGAAAAGCCCCCAACCAGTTCTCCGTATATTCTTTTGGTTTCTCCAAATTGTCTAGCGGCATACTCACCCCCTAGTCCAGCCATAGCCCCAAGCCCAGTTTCTATAGCTGTTGTAGTCCCTGGTCTAGCTAACAAAGCCTGACCCACTTGTCCTGCAAAGGTGTGAGGGGCCTGTGCAATCGCTGTTCGAAGTTGTTGCCTTGGTGTTGCTGTTGCTGCTGCTTGGGTGGCTGCAAGCCTTTGAGTTGGGGTTGCCCTCCCCATTAACCCAGGATAATGCCTTCCTATTTGCTGTCTAGCCACACTTGTCGGACCCATTCCTGATAGAATCCCTAGAGCATAGCCACCCATCCTACCTGCATGATGAGGGTATCCTCTTTGTACTTGTTCATCAGGGAGAATAGCACCCATTTTTCTAAACCCCTCCCTTAACGCCTCCCCCCCGAAAGGGTGCATAGGGTCCGTTGGTATGCCTATTTGTCTCAATGCAAAGTTAACAACATCAACAGGCGCACCTGCCAGAGTCGCCAATCCTTCATTTAATGCAGAAAGAAACTGTTGCGGCCCTCCTGCCTTACCCTCTCGCCTTTCTTCTCGTTCAGCAATTAAACTCTTTAATGTGTTGCCAGCGTTTGTCTCGTCATTCATTATTCTAGATTCCTGCGTTCAAATTCAGCTATCAAGGCGTCTAGCTCATTGTCCCTTAACCCTCTTCGGTCGATATTTCTTAATTCTACGTCTGTCATACCTTCAAATCTTGCTGCGGCTCTCGTACTTAGATTTGGAGCTAGTGGGGCATTTACTGTTGGGTCAAGAACTTCAGCAGATGTCCCATATCTCCCTGTCAAAAGTCTTACTGCTTCATTAAAAACGCTTATAGATTTCTCTATTTCTCTTATTCGATCGTTATCCGTAGTTGGATGAAGGCGTTCCTCTTCTAAGTTATGCCTTCTATTAACTATATATTTTAATAAATTCGCATATTGGTCGTGTAGCACTTCAGGTTTTGCAAACACTTGATCCCCTTGTGGCACAATTCGTCCCACTAGCTCCTGTTCTGCCCAAGGAAATCTTGGATTATCAATTAAAGTTTTAACAAGTTGCTTTTGGACAAGCGCAATATGTTTTGCTGCTTTAGAAGCATCAACACCTATGTCCCATGGTATATTAAGCCCCGCAGTTATAGCAGAGATTCCCTTCGCAATAGCGTTCCAAATATTTGTAGTTTTAGTTAAGTCATCTGTAATTTCTGGGTTTACTCTATATATAACATTTTCTTCATTCTCCTTCAAAAACCAGGGAGCAGGTTCTACACTTGCTGAATACGTTTTTTGCCATACTATTTTGCCCGTTTTTTCATCAACTTTGACGATTGTTCTAGTTTTTGGGTTATGATAAATTTTGTACTCAGAGCCGAGAGATGCTTTATAATTAGCTATATCAAATGGATTTGCTCCTGCTATAACACCAATTTCTCCTGTTCCTAGACCTTTCAAGCCTGTATAGATTTCGGCATCTGTTTTTGCTGGTGGCAGCACTTTTCTTGCCAACTTACGAATGGGGCCAACTTCTTCTTGTTCAGCAGCAGCAGGTGGCACAAAGGCATCAGACGGGTCTAACGCAGCCCCTAACATTTGTTGGGCCATTTTTTGCCTATTTTCTATATCTTTTCCTCGCATCCTTGCTTGTCTGGACAGGAGTCCAGACCCAAGCTGACCAACCATTCCAGCCATACCAGGAATATAGTAGGGGTTTTGGGGCAATGGATTTGGGCGTGGCTGCAAGGCCATCCCAAGCATGACATCCGACCTGCCCATAAGTCTTGCAATTCTTGGGTCTGGAGTAAATTTAGGTATAGTAACCATTTTTTTAACCTAACCCCCCTCCTGCAAGCCAGCCGCCACCTATCTGACCAATAACATTACGCCAATCAGACCCCATTTGTCCCTCCGCCTGATACCGCATTGCCTGATCTTGAGCTTGCGCTTGGGCCAACGCCTGTAAGTTTACAGGAGCAGGTCCAGCTACCCCACCAGGCTGTAGTGCTGGACCAGCAGCAGCCGCTTGAGTAAAGGGTGTTTGACCAGTTAAAAGAGCAGACAGTTCAGACAATGGTTGCTGGCGGAATCTCGCCCTTTCAGCAATCGCCCGATCTCTTGCCTGTTGTGCCATATCCCGTTCTGCTCTGGCCTCTTGGCCTAATTGCGCTCTTTGTTGACCAGCTACATCAAACTCAGCACCAATTTCTGCTAATTGCTGTTGTCTGCCTGTAAGAATATCCCCCATCTGGCCTCTTGCGTATTGCTGCCCTTGCATCATGGATTGCGTAGCAAGTTGAGAAAGGGTATCACCCTTCTGCTGTCTAAAGCGTTCTATCTCCCGATTGTAAGCCTCAGAACCAACAGGTAAACCAGACGTAATTAACTGTGTTCTCAAATTTTCTTCTGCCCTGTCAAACTCAGGGGCTATACGGCCTAATGCAGACTGGTAGAACTGATCCGTTGCTTGGTCAGCCATTCCCTGCAATCCACTAAATTCTGGAAGCTGGTACGTTGCCCCTGCTGTGGAAAACTCAGGCATAGCCCCTACTTCTTGTTGATAGTTAAAGGCTCCTGGCTCTGCTGGTAGTCCTTCGGCTGTAAACGCCTGTGGCTCAATCTGCCCTAATCTTTGTGCAGCTAAAGACTGGATACCCCCTTGAATACCAGCTTCCCGTTGCCGCATCTGCTCATATTCAGGAGCAAGGGTTTGTGAAATAGCCCAACGATCTTCATCTGGTCCCCCAATATCTAAGTATCGAGAAGTCTGATAGGGGCTAATTACATCTGGCCGTGCTATCTGTGCCGATAGCAATGCTGCATCTCGATTAGCCGCAGCTTGGTCTTGTCCTACTTGCTGATAATTCACAGGTGCAGGCATACTTGGTGATCTAAATATATCTCTAATGAATCCCATAGCCCACTTCCTTTCTTAGCATAACGGCCACACGATCATACCCTTGCAGGACTTTTTCCCATCCAGGCCGACCAATAATTTCAATAGTCTTATAACCTTCCATAGCTGCATACTCTGTTATTTGTTTCTCTATTTCAAAAAGTTCTTCTAGCTCTCCCCCTGCCATACCAATACGCAAGATATGTCCGAAAGGAGAAGTAATAGCGATTGAGTCTCCAGCCTCAAAGAGCTTAAACTCACCAACAGTTAAACCCATTTCTATATCTACACGATCTATACCCTCAAAAGGCTCCGTAGCAGGTCTTAATCGTTCCCACATCTCATCTGATAGAATCAAAACCCAACTCCTTTTTCAAACCGCACATCTGTAGCTAACCAGCGTACAGTCTGTAATGTGGTTGAGGTGCGAACACGAACCGCAGCGTTCCACCCAATATCCGCAACTGATCTCCAACTTTGCGTAGTAGTAGTATCGCTGGCCCAAGAAGCAGTATCCCAAGAAGCGGTGTCCCATGTACTCGCTATGCTTGTAGCTGTACTGCTTTCAAAAAGCATAGTCCCATCTCTGTAGTCCGTATCAAAGCCAACGGATACAGTCAATTCTCTATTGCTTGCAAACACAGGGCGTAATGCAGTAAATCTTTTAGGCCCATCTCTCCCTCCAAAATATATAAAACCTGTTTTTGCTATCGCTTCTATAGCTGACCCATCATCTGAGGTTCCATCATCTGCTTTGTAAACTTCGGTGTTACCCCCAAAATACAAATCTCCATTCAGTATTCCCCAACAATAAGCGTTCTGCCCTCTAAAGCGAGACCATGCCCCTGTTTCTAAATTAACAACTAACTGGTTAAACGCATTGGTGGCAGCAGCAGGTACATTAAATAAAGCATATCCGCCTCTTGGGTAAACAATTCCATCCCACCCAAAAGAGCTAACAAAATTGGTTACTGCTGTATTCCATGTTGCGTTGATTTTGCTGGTGATGGCTATGTTTGGTGCAGCTTCTCCTGTCCCCATTACTTGTGTCAAAGGAACTACGCCTCGTTCTGTAATTAAATAACAATCTGACCCCGACACCATCATACATCTTCTGCCGATTGGCCTTCCTACATGGAATACGCCAACTAACGACCATGCGTCTGCTGATGCAGGATTAGTACCACTATAAATTGCAACCTCACCTTGGTCAGAATAAAATACTGCAAGATCATCAGGACCAGCCCCTCCATCCCGTGTCCATGTTTTAATTGCCATTAACTTTCCGCCCCGTGAAAACACAGAACCAAGATTAAAGGTTGCAACCGAACCAGCTACCGCATCTGTAGCTAAATACCCAAAAGATAAACTTCCTGTTAGAACGAACAGCAATCGTTCTTTGAACACCTCAACACCAATGATTGTTGTAGCTGTTACACCTGACATGGAAGGTGTTGCCCAAGTTGATCCGTTGTAATGGCGAGGGGCATCTTCCCCATTGCATATCCACAGAAAACTTCCACCACTTGTAGTTACATTAACGTGCTGAAATCTTGCATTAGATAAACTAGAAATTACGGCTGATCCGACACTACCAGCACTTGTTACCTCATAAACTTTTGCTCCTGTAGCTGCGAACATTTTATTGGCAGTTGCAGAGTTATAGGTCATCAAACTTTCAACAGCAGAATCCAAACCCGTAGCGTGTTCGGAGAATCCACCTCGAACTGCTACATGGGAACGACCAGCAAAAAAGTTATCCAGCCGTAAAGCATCTGTGTCCCCAACCATATCCACAGCATCACGGGTATTCAGCCCACCGATAGGGGCTGTAACCGATAAGTTTGTTGCTGTTTGCTGTCCTACCATAGTGTCGGAACCCTGCCTACGGGGCCGCCTACTCTAGTAAAGTCTGGTTGAGGCCTGCTGTCTATCCTTCTCCAACCAGCAGGAGGTACATACCCTAATGATGGGGCTGTGAATATTTGCCCCGTTGAATCGTTAATAAAGGTGTCTGGATAATCACCAGGGTTAATATGTGTCATTGGGGCAGTAAACCCTTCTGGTATTGCACTTAGTATCTCGCCTTCTGGACCGCTTATTGGAGATAAATCTGGCACCCAAGGCGACACATCCACATCCAGTCCCAGTCGTCTGCGGTATTCAGGAGAAAGCCCTTCTATGTTTTTTCTAACTCTTTCTTGGTGGGCTATTTCTTCTGGGGTCAGTTCTGTGTCTGGGTCATCACCTCCAACTGGGGCATCTATAATTGCATTTGCAAGTTCATTCGCAAGCTGCATATCTAAATCTGCTTGCTGTTCTTCTTGTGCCCTTTGAGCAATATCTCTGTCACTTTCTCCAAAGAGTCTGTTCATTCCAACTACGTTTCGAGGTGCATTTCTTAATGGATCAAGACCAAGCCTTACAGATTGGTCGTGTATTCTTTGAATTTCATTTTCGTCTAAACCAGCGTCTTTATAAAGCTGTCGCTGTTTTCTATAAATATCTTTTTGTAAATCATATTTTCTCCGCCCTTCTTCAGAAAAACGATCTCTAACACCTCTATATAGGTGTCCAGCCACTCCCCCTTGCTTCATAAAATCCCAAAGGTTGTCAATTTTTTTTGGGAACTTTCCTGTATTTGGGTCACGATCTATGTTTTTGAGAATATTTGCTAAAGGAACGATACCAAGGTCATGCCCTTCTTTGCCATATTCATCCCTAAGACCTTGGTAATCCTCAACCAAATTATCGTATTCAGGTAATTTTGTTGGTCCAGGAATAGGAGGTGGGCTATCCATCATGTAACCACCGCCTCCACCTGGAACCAGCGTTCTACGATTTGGGTCAGGCACAGGCTCAAAAGCAAAATCCTGCGCATCCCTGTTCATATTATTTATAGTTCGGTCTAGGTTTTGGTTTTGCAGACGGGATAATCTCTCTCTAGCTTGTGCTACTTCAGCTAATTCTGCCGCCCTTTCAGGGTCTTGAATAACATCTTCAGGAACATCATAATTTCTTCCAAGTTCTTCTTGTTCTGGTGTTGTTATTATCGGGTCTTTTTCAACAAAAGGCATTATAAAGTCTTGATTTCTATGTCGCTCATATTCCTCATCAAAACTATATTGAAAAGAAGGAATACCATTCCGCATAATCTGACCACCAGCAGGGCCAACTCCACCACCCAATGACCGCAATATATCCGCTTCGCCTTGTGTTATATAGGCTGGCATATGTCCTTGTGGGGCTTGGCGTTGCAACGCCCGACCCATCATTTCGCCGTATAAATCTCTAGCCATTTGCTATTGCCCTTGCAAACATTTGTCTTTCTCTCGTTGGGGTTCCTCTGGGAGCTATTGCATCACGAAGAAATAACTCGGCAGACTGTTTATCTACAGGAGTAGAAGATGGATTCATTTTCTCCCATCTTTCTCTTTCTTTTTCAGTAGGTTTTGCTCTTTTGTGATATTTTGCCCAATAATCAAACCATTTAGACGGATTGTTTTCTTTTATTGTTTCAGTAAAATTGTTTATTGCCCCTAGATGATCGAGAATAAATAATTCTGTCTGTTCTTGATTATTTAGACCTGCTTCTACAACATCAAAATTATTTTCTTTTAATTTCTGTAGCCAAGGAGCTTTTACGTTAAAGTTTGTAGCTCGATTAACTGCGGTTTCAGCCGAAGGCAGTTCATACTGGTACATTCCCCTTGCAGGGCCACCGCTTTCTTGAACAGCAGAAACATCTGAATTAGATTCAAAGTCAGAAATAGCTTTTGCCAAATTTAAGAGAGTATCAAGATCCTCTCCCTCGATTCCCTTTTGTCCCAAAACATCAAGAATTTCAGGCGAAAGTCTAATTTTGTCATCAGCCATTGATATAAAACCAATACATAATAAAACTAATAATAATAGTTTGTGGTACAATAATTGCGCTAAATAACATCAGAGCGCTTAACTGTGCGCTCCGCCGTGATATTTTCCGTTGCCTTTGCAGGGTTAAAGGTTCCGTGCGTGTGGACTGGCGGTTTTTGTCTATGGTTTTTTCCATAGAGGCTTGCACCTGCTGTTCTTGCGTCTTTCGCTTTAGGGCCTTTATTTGCGTTACTGTACGATTCACTTCCTGTAAATCCTGGCATCTACTTATTCCTTCTGTTATACGCCTGCATAGTTTCCTTCAGGCTCGTTGACTGCTAAGATTCCTGCCCTTGGGCCACTCATCCGCAGTATAGGTTTCGCTCCATCTTGCATCTGATAATCTGCAAGACGGGTTTGGTACTCAAGATACTGTTGGTCATAAGGCAGCCCCTTAATTTTAAGAAACCGCCATACGACCCCCAAAATTACTAAATCTTCTATTAAAACAGTTGTTTGAGAATCTCCTGTAAATTTAGCAGCATTAGCAGTTGACCCTCCAGAAGTGTCCACCCAATTTTTAGATACATACTCAAAGAAAACACTTTGAGATGCAGTTGGGTTTGGCTGGATAATCAAAAGATTGCCCCTAATACGGAAATAATTGGTTACTCCAGAACTTACTGTAGCCTTTAATCTCTGCCATTGAGCATCTGTTATTGGACCATAATATTTACGATTTGTGGTTCTATTCCACATAGTGTTGTTAGAAAATCTGCCATAATCGGTTGCAATGGTTGTCATAGCTCCCTGACTTTCTGCGGCTGCTGTAGTAAAGCTCCCCTCTTTTACAATTACATTCCAAGGGTATGCTTGCACTAAAGACTTTCCTTCTTCATTCGCACACGAAAGAAGCTGGATTACAGAAGTATCTGTAGAAGAAGTCACCGCATTAGGTGACGGAATCCCAATAAGTTTAGCTGAATCTTGGCAAATAGTTAGTAATGTCATCCTACTACCTGTTTAGGTTTGTGACCTGCTAAATCTGCCAGATATTTTCTGGCATTTTTACGCATGGTCATAAAATCTGTTCCCCCCTTATTACAAGTTGCGTCTGATAGTCCTGCAAGCTCCTCAATCGTATGAATATCTTTATAATTTAAGGTTTTCATCTTGCGGGCTGTCATCCCCTCCAAAAGAGACAGGTCTGTCCCATGAGACTTTGGTTGACGAACCTTTTTGTTAGGGTCCTCCTGCCATTTCAGGTAAATCTGAAATACTTTTGGAAACTCTGTCTGTACTCGTTTCAAAGCATCTTCATCCGTATGCTTATATGCTACATCATCTCCTCCCATTAGTGGCTTAAACCAAAACTGCGCTACCCCATCAGAAATGGGTTCAAATTCACATCTTACATCTGTTGATCTTAGGTTCTGTATTTCTATTGTCATTCTCAGTTACCGAGGGGGTTTCCCCCCTCGGTTCCCTTATGTGGTTAAAGTAACACTATAACCTACAAATTAGTCTTTGGACTAGATCGCAGCCGACATTGGCCAAGTCCCCATACCAGCAGCAGAACCATCAGTTCCGCTACGAGCAGTTGTCAGGAACAGGCCATTAACAGCCGTCTGAGATGTTGACGTATCATCCAGCGATCCAGCAGTCGCAGAAGAATATAGGGTTACGTCTGCGGCACAAGAAGCAAGCACATTCATTGTGACTACTCCTGTGAGTTGGACCCAACCATATTCGCCAGAACTGATGGCTGCTGGAGCTACACCGACAATGTGTCCATCATCAATGAGTGCCTTGGTGCAAGGAACCCCCGAATAGGCTTCTGTAACTGCTGCTACATCATACTGTGCTATTGCAGAACCAGCAGTAATATAAAGCCATGTTGAGTTATCGGTTCCTATCATACGAGTGCCAATGGCCTGACTTGGGGTGGATTCTGTTCCACCATCAAAATCAATACCAACGGCAGATTGTGTTGTGTATGCCATTTATTCCTCCTACGCCTGAATGACGCCTTGGCGGGCTCGGTTTGAACAGGTCATGTTACCTGCCCAAGCTACGGGCATTACCATTGCGTCTTGGTTGACAGAGGCTTTTTCACCAAGAGGTACGAACTCACGACCCTCTGCATAACGTAGGAACAGATAGTCAGTATTGAGGAAGTACATTCTTGTAGCATTACATTGATCGTCATAATAAACAGGAGCATCCATGAACATTAGGTTCATAAATCCAGCCGAAGCTGAATCATCAGAAACAAATCTCTGGTTGCTCTGTAAGGATGACCAATAAAAACCAAAGTAAGTGGTGCCACCTACAATGACTTTAGGCCGATCAGCCCCACGAATTGTACTCAGCCACAAAGTATTCATGGCTGACTGGATAGTAGTAGCAGAAGCAGTTACACCTTCTGTAGAGAAGTCATAAACCTGATTTTGCCAAAAATCGTAAGTAGTAGAATTAATACCACCTACTGTATTTCCAACAGTACCAGGAACAATAAGCTGTAAACCGCCTAGTTCCTTGCTGCTGGTGCCTGTGCCGTCTGCATAAAGAGCAGTAGCCATTGTATTTTTGAGAGATTTCTCAAGATTACGGATACGACTTTTGAGAAGATTAAAAATCTGCTCTGGGCCGCTATTTTCCACCTGTTCCAAACCAGAAATAACCACATTACCAGCAAGCTGCTTGTAGTTAAATTCTGCGGCTGTGAAAACATTACTCGTTGATGTATCCAGAACCTCGTATCCAGAATACCACTTAACTGTGGAGTTTTCTGCATATTCTAGTTCCTGGACAATGGTACGACCTGTGGCTGGTTGTTTACCGCCATCACGATCAATATGACGCAAAAGCGCATTGTTGTTCGTGATATTGTCGGCCATTGTTTTAGAATAGCCAGCGAGCGTAGTGGTGACGATTTCCGTATAGGTACTATTCGGACTCGTTGCCATTTTTGGCTCCCATCATAGGAGCAACACCAGCTTACTACATACTTATATTCTGGATCGAATCTCGCAATAAACCATCAAGATCAGACTGTTTTACAGAACCTTTAGGTGGCGCACCAGATGAAGAAGGCTTGGCCCGTTTTGCTTTTTCTACGGCTACCTTTCGCCTTTCTTCCTCTTTGTTCGCTACAGCCTTTCGTTCAGACTCAAGAGTTTGTTTATACAAATCCTCATCTAAACGTAAGGCCATATTATAGGCCTGTTTCAAATCTGTGGTTTCGCCAGAATTTACCAGCCGCCCCATTCGTTCACGCAATTTTTCAAAATGTGGGTACAATAAATCACCGCTTTTATCTTTTTGATTGGCAAAATCTTCTACCTTATTCACAAGCTGTCCATAACGCTCTTGCTGTTGCGACTGTTCCATTGATCTTAAATATTGAGCCTGTTGATCTAGCTGCTGTTGCAGTTGTTGATACTGAGGGTCAGCAGGTTCTTGGTAAACATTCTGCTGATCCACGCCTAAATCGCCTGACTGCAAAGGTACGCCGTAATGCTGGGCGAGATACTCAAGTGTTTGCCTCGGATTTTGCCGTAGAGCCTGATCGTAGGTCATAAGCCGTGCAATATACTCTTGCGGCTCAATTCCATTCGCCCTCATCTGGGCTTCGTAAGGCTTTACGACATCAAGAACACCTTGCGCTTCTTTTCGCTGCTCGGCTAACTCTGATGTCTTGCGTGTGAACGCTGCATCACGTTCCTTTTCCCTTTTCAACATAAACGCCTGTTGATCTTCGGGCAAAGTTTCAAACGCTTCACGTTCTTCTTTGGGCCATGTTTTCGGTGCGCTTATTGGTTTGGGTTCTGGGTCTGGAGCATCCCCAACTTCGGATTCGGTCTCCTGACTGAACTCGGCATCTGTAACATCACCCTCGGCGGTATCGTCAGATGGGTCCGTTTGGACTTCGACTAGTTCCGCTTCTTGTTCATCAACGGCCTTATTCTCTGGAGTGGGTCGCTCACCGTTGTCTTGCGACTCTCCTCCAATGGCATTTTCCAAAATGCCATCTAAAATCTGTGAAGATGTTTTTGCTTCTGTAGCTGGCCCCGCTTCTGGGGTGCTTACTTCATTCTCCGCCATTTGTCATATTCTCCCAATTCTTAGGCCGTTCACTACCAGCCCAATCATTCCCAATTTGTCTAACGTTATGCTTTCGTTCATGCTCTCGTAAACTGCTACGACTTGAAATTACTGAATTGTCTATTGGACTTTCAAATGGCTCTATATCCGATACAATAAACAAGCGTGGCTTTTCTGTTTTCGGTTTTACACTTGTAAAACGCCCTTGTCGAGCTTTCCACACAATTTTTTCGTAATTATCTGTGTACTGCGTCATCTATTCTGTTCTGCCATTTTTAACTCTGCTTCCAACATAGCTAAATCTTCTTTTGACCGTACCCGTTCAGTTGAGGCTCTGCCTTCTTCTTGTAGCTTCTGTGCTTCGGCTCGTTCTTTGCTGTTTATGTCTGCTAACTTGCCTTGCTGACGTAATTGCTCCATTTGCATTTGGGCTGCTAGTTTCTCCTGCTGCATCTGCTGTTCTGGGGAAACTTGTGGCTGCTGACGGGCAGCTTGTAGTTGCTGCATAATAGCCATTTCTGTTTGGTCTATAGTATCCTCAAAGGTACGCCCAATTTTCCATGCACCAGCAACAAATTTTACGATTTCAAAAGCCAAAGGAGTTAAATCTGGAGAAGCCTGTGTCACCTCAACTGCCTTAACCAAATACGCACCTAACGTATCAGCGAATTGGATTCGGTTACGTTTTTCTTCTTCTTCATCTTCAAATACTGTGCTGTCTGTCTGGACTTCTATTACATAACTACGCAATTTATCATTACGCAGAATTTCCAGCATTTCTTCTGAAACAGGCAGACTGGTAATTTTCTCCAGTATTTCTGGTTCATAATTTTCTGCTATCAACTCTGCTTTAATACGGAATAAATCACGAATATAATGTTGAATATCGTCTTGTCGTCTGCGTAACCGCATAGAGCCAAATCTGGCCTTTAGCTGTTGAGCAGTAGCCGTTTCAGAGGCTTTTGTGCTGCCACGCAAAATGTCACTAATACCAGTAACTTCATATATAATCTGCAATACTGCATTACGCTGTTGGTACAGACCATTTACAACAGTAGAGATTTCACCAATCTGTTCTGTTTGAAAAGCCCCAACCAGACCTCCCTTTTGCGTTAGATTTGCAAAGTTTTCTGACGGAACGAACTCATTATCTCCAGCATTAGCCAAATGAGCCAACTCTGGGATAGCAGCATCATACACGCCCCTTCGTTTTAAGCCCTCAATTAAGAATGTAATCCTGGTTGTTAGGCGGTCTAGCTCCTCTGCCTGATCTTGGTAAAGGGTATATTCGGGGATAGGAATTGATGTATCCGTTGTCCTGACTGCAATTAAAGGAGTAGGGCATGGATAAAAGCCTTCTAAATTATAAGGGTCATCATCTTCTGCTAGAATATCCCTATATCCTGAAGCCATATAAATACGTTTTCGCTGAACCTTATCCCAAATCTCCCAAACTTCTGCCCTGTTGTATAATTCATTTTCATTGTATTCTGCGGATTCTGGCATCCAGTTCAGAGGTATATCCTCTGCATCCTTAAATCCTCTTGAGATTAAATCATCTCTAGTTAAAAGATGCCTTCTAGCTCTCCATGTTGCATCTTCTGATCTTCGTGCAGGGCTTTCTCGATAATCTTCCCAATGGACATACTCAAAGCGCACACGCTGGTCGCCCAAACGCTCCACTTCTTGTGTTTCCTTTTCCATTGTTTTGCCATCTGTATCTTTTACTTCTACAGTTACTTTTTCAGATACTAAAATTGGCTCATACACTACCCAAACAACCCCTCTGCCTGGGAGCAGGTAATCTTCAAGGGCAGCTTCTATTGGTAGATCGGCACGATTCGTGTCAGATTCATATTGAAGCGCACGTTCCAGCAAAATAGCAACATCACGCCCAACAGGGTTCGGATCATGGAACCTGCGCCTGACATCAGGTTCAGCCATCTTAGCAAACAATGAGGCTTTCAGGGTTTCGGTATTAGACCATAGAATATTGAATTTTCGGCTCAAGGCTCCTGTGATCGAATAACCTTCCCGTTCATCACGATAGCGGTCAATAATAATATTGCCCCGTTCTCGCCAGTCTCGCTCGTAATTACTGGCTGCGTCTAATTCCTTTTGCCAGTATAGAGCAGAGCCGTATAAAGTTTCTTGTTCTTCTCTGGTTTCGTTAGCCATCTGCTAATGGTTCCTTGATTATTTCCCTTACGGACTGCCCTGCTAAATGGACAGTCATCCGATCTCCTGATTTAAGATGGTGCCACCACTTCAAATCTTTCCCGTTTTCCACCAATTTATAACCGCAACTCTCAGGAAGCCAATCTGCTGCCCGAATTTCTGCTGGTGTTAAAGTAACGCAGTTTGAAACTAAATCTGATCTATTGGGGTAATCAGTACACCTGCAAGTATCGTGATCCAATAAGTGACAAGCTACGTTGCTATAACAAACAACTCCTGTTCTTGCATTTCTCGCTTTTACTAAACAACACTTCGCACAACCATCACAAAGAGATTCCCATTCTTCCGAGGTCATTTCCTCTAGGGTTTTCTCTTTCCAAAACTCAGCCAAACTGCGGTCCCATCATTGGTGAAGGGGGAGGCCCCTGCGTTGGCCCTTGCATTTGAGGGGCTACCGCCATTTGTGGATTCATAGGTTGCATAGCTGGCGGTGCAACAGGCATCCGCATTGGAGGAGGCCCAGGCATAAACTGAGCCTGTGCAATCATTTCTTCTATGGGGATTTCTTCCTTAGACTTCGTTGTGATCTTTGGACCTGTATAATCTTGCGGAGTTTCAGTTCGCTCTGTTTTAATTATTATTTTTTCAGGTCGAGCAAGAATTTCCGCAACCGCAGTAATGTCCTCTCCGTTGACATCAAATTCGCCCCCCACAACTTCTTCAAAATTATAATTGTCAGCCATTAAATTCGAGGCTCCAATAAATTATTTCTTTCCTTATCATGGATATTCCACATCTCGTCAAGTGTAGATTGTTGCAAAAGTGTCTCTTGCAAGTCTGGCTTCTTCTTTTCTGGCTTAATATTTCGATAAGCCATTGCAGCATAACGAAAAGAATCACTTGCATGGGAAGCCCAATTATGTAGTGGAGTTTTCCGAAATACTCGCTTTACGTCATCCCACTCTCTTTGATAACTACGCAAAGCATTGATGCCCTGTTCACAATTTAATTCATCAAAATAACAATGCTGTAATAACAGCCTTGCTGCGTTGATCCCATCTTCTACTTTATGGTTGGGTACAATACGAGGTCTGCGCCCCATATTTATGAGGGTTTCTGCCCTGGTTCGGCCTGTTCCTAGCTCTCTAACCTTGGCATCATGGGGGAGCCAGTCATCCCCATACCAGTATCCTTTTTGCTCCATTACCTTGACGTAATGTTCAAGCCCTACCCCCGAATGCTCGTAGAAATCCACGAAACGAACTTCTCCCAACGTAACTTGAAAGAACCAAAGACTGCAACTGTCTGAGATGCCCAAGTCCCAAGCAACGTGAACGGGGAGAGCAGGGTCAACCTCAACCTGAGTAATTCGGTTTTCTTTTTCAGCATCTTCAATAATCGCTCCATAATAACTTCCTTTAATTGCGGCAGACCACGAACATTCAAACTCTTGTTTATATTCGTCATCCCCCATTTCCTTACGGGCTGCGTCTAGCTCTTTTTGATCTAAGACCTTGGTTTCTGATGCCCGATATATTTTACGAAACCACTCTGAGTCTGTTTTTGTGTCCTCAAATAACCGCCAAAAATGATTTTTTCCTTTTGGTGTTCCAATAAAGATTGCCCAACCCTTTCTGTCCACTAAGGCTGGTCGGATAATCTCGCTCCACACACGAGGCGACATATCTGCATACTCATCTAATACTACGCCATCTAAGAAAATACCACGCAAAGCATCTGGATCATCACCTGCACCAGCAAGACGTATTCGGCTTCCGTTAATTAAATCAACCCGTAATTCTGACTGGTTAATCTTAGTCCCAGGCATATCCTTGGTGTAATAACAAAGATAATCCCACGCTACTTGTTTTGCCTGGCGGTAATATGGGGCAAGGTACATGAACCGCCCATCTTTACGTTCAGTTTGAATTTCTAGGGCTTTTCTTAATAACTCGGTAACTGCGTAAACACTTTTCCCCCATCTTCTGTGGCTGACACAAATTTTGAAGCGAGACTGATCTGCATGAAGATCATACTGCTGTGGTCGTGGGGTATATGGAATTGTTATGTCCATTATGCACCAAAAAAGGTTTCCATATCTAATATGGTTTCTGCGGAAGTAGGCAACAAAGGATGAGCGTGTAACCTTACGATTTGTTTTACCATACCCCTTGGGATGTACCAAACACCTCCAACATCTTCTTCTAGTAACTTAGGGCCAACGCTTTGCGCTACTGCAATTACATTATTTTTGTCAGAAGGCACAACCCACCCTGTTGTATAAACGACAGGTAGCTCTACCTGCTCTGCTTCTTTTACATCTACCCACCCCGAATGATTTTCTGCGTCAACCCATACTACACAAACAAACTCAGTCATTTTTAGTATTCCATCTTTCTTTAGCCCTAATAGACCATCTTTCAAAGGTTTCCCTGTCTATATCTTCTTCTATCAGGGTAGCTCCCTGCGGGATTGCGTTATGCAAAGTAACTACTTCTCCGTCTTTTATTTCTACAATAGCAGGGCCACAAAACGCATCTTTACTAAATCCAGTCTGGGTTTTCTTAATTGCTCGTACTTCTTTCATGCAAGATGATAGAGACTCCATAGGAATATACTGTGTGAGTTTGTTTTCTTGGTCATCCATGTTGCCAAACATAAACATGACAATAATGCTAATGACCTCCATTAACTTCTCTCACTCTGTTTTTTAACGTTTCAATATCCTCCAACATTTTATTAATATCTTCCTGCGCCCGCTTAATATTGACAGTATTTGACATCATACTTTCCATCTCGTCTTGTATGTTCTCAACTTGAGAACTCACAAATTCTATGAGCAAGTCTTGCTGCTGATCTGCTGGTAAAGCACCCATTTCCCCTCTGGGCCATTTAATCCGAAACTCAGTATTCTGTGCAACTTCGTTGACTTTAATAATTTCGATAGCGTTCTGTAATCTATTAACCTCAGACTCCAAATCTTTTTGCATAATCTCTCTTGAGGTTTCCAGTTGATTTAATCGTTCCTGAATACCGAAGAAAGCCCATACACCAACACTTACTGCTACCACAATACTGATTAAGTTCCGCATTGGCATAGATATAGCGGTGTTGTCAGATACCTTCATCTTGCAGCACTTGATCCAAAGTAGAAGCTAATAATTGCAGCTAACGTATGTAAGTACATAGGTGCAAGGGGAATACCATGCACTTCAGTCCAGATTACCTCTGAGGTTGAGTTCCAAATAAAGGGAATCGAAAATGCGCCATCTTGGGTTTCAGATACCATAATGGGTACACCAAAGAACGGCGCAGCAAACGGCACAGCTACAATAGCAATTACGCAGATAAGAGCGATAGTTCGTCTTGTCCATGCAAAGTTCTTGTCCTTTAGGCCGTGATCTCTGGCCTTCTGGATCAATTCCGCCTGGGCGTTCATAGCCCGTAGCTTCATTTCTTCTTGCTTGGCACGAGCTTTACCCATTTGCCCAAGCATAGTTGTTACGAATCCTAATATTGATCCGCCTAACAAAGTTGTAACCAATTCCATGTTATGAGTCCTGCGGCTTTTCCCAGACTTGGTATAAGCACCAGTCTGTGTGTGGTTCTTCCCAAATACCGACAGCTAATGCCCGATCAGGAGAACCACCCTTTTGTAAATAATCTTCTCGCCAGTTTAGATTCGCCCACACACTAGGTCTGTGGCGCTGCCATTGGTCATGGCCTTTTTTACAGGCCCACAATCTTTCAGGGCAAACCAAGGCCATTCGCTCTACCCCAATAGTAAAGGCATGGTCAATGAATTTTCTTATTTCCTTAAAGGGAGGATTTGTAACCAGCAGCTTTGCTGGTGCTTTTTTAGTTTCAAAAAAATTATCCCCTGTAGCAATATCACCTTGAATAACATCTGTACCAGTTAATCTGATTGCATCTGCAAACCGCCCATCACCACAACAAGGTTCCCATACTTTTTCCGACCCAAGAGGCAAAGACAGCCTGCTGACTACAGCCCCAACTACTGTATGTGGTGTAGGGTAGTAATCGTTAGGTTTGCGGCCCTTATTCATTTTTCTCTATTGAGTCAGGCACAGGGGTCACATCAATGATCTTCCCTTCATCTGGGCGTTCCAATGCAAACCGTACCGTTATATTTTCAGGCACACCTTCATGCACCGTCTTATTCGTATCTTGCCAGCCATCACGGGCCTTCAACCAAAATATACTAGCTATCGTATCCTTGCCGCTAATTGCCCGACCATATAGACTCTTGGCGACAGTCATATTAGCTCTCGCAACGCCTGTGTCCAGTTCATCCCGATAAAATTTCCGTAAAGTCTTGGGGGCAATATCTAATAACTTAGAGATCATGGTCTGTTCCATCCCCATTCCAACTGCCTCTTAGACCATATTCCTTGACTGGTCAGTAGGCTTATGAGGAGGCCGACCAGCTTTTTTTATTTTTTTTAGATTTTGTTCTGGAGCTTCGTTACGTCTTTGTTCAATTTCCATAGCTTTATTTCTATCCGTATTCTTCTTATCCACTCTGATTCGAAGCCACGCCTCAATACATAGGCACGACCTATACTTAGAAAAAAATAACAAGCTGTAATTCCTGTTGCCTGGACAGGGGAAGGATGTATCCCAAATAACGGCAACCCCCAAAATGTAAATGCCCAACTCACTATGAGGCCTACTACCGCATTTGTATTTGCCTCAACAAATGACATCAATTTACTTTGTGGGATCATTTTTTTATATCTCCGCAGTATCCTGTTTAGAGGTACACTCCTTACACAGCCGATTACCAATCCACTTCGACTTAAATTCCACATTACACTTCAAGCATTTGCGTACTTTAGCAACATACTTTGGGTTCTTGTCCTTGTCAGGACTGGTAATAGAAATGTATTTAACATTCATTTACCGTACATAGCAAGGACCGCCAGCCAACACAAGGGAGGTAAGTGTCGGCTGCGCTGCTGCATCAGTTATATTGTGCGCTGCGGGAAAGACGGAGAACTTTCCAACGGTCAAATTCTGGCATATCTTGAAACTAGGGATACGGCAACTGAACTGGTTTGAACTGGTTTGTAGAATGGGGGTTTGGGGTATGGGAGAGATACTCCTAGGTTTCCATATGTCATGTCCCCCCTACCGACATAGACCAAAAAAATATTTAAACAAAAACAAAGCAGGGTCCCTCTTGAGGGTAGGTTTCGATTAGGTTTGGCTCTTTTA
>CAZEKE010000206.1:0-5097 GCA_964512815.1 uncultured Acidiferrobacteraceae bacterium | reverse complement strand
GCCCACAGCCGGCGGCCGGCACGAAACTTGGCGACCTCTTCAAAAAGGCTCATGGAGATGTCGAAGAAGAAGGTGAAGCGCGGCAGAAAATCGTCGGGGTCCAGACCGCGCTGCAGGCAGTCGCGACCGTATTGCAGTGCTGACCACAGAGTGAAGCCCATGGCCTGGGCAGGTGTGGCACCAGCCTGTTGCATGTGCTGACCTACCACCGACAGGGGGTTCCAGTTCGGTGCCCGTTCCCGGCAGAAAGCGATGTGGTCCAACAACACCCGACGCGCGCCTTCCAGTGACAGACGGAAGAACATGTGGTTGGCGATGAAGTGCGAAAGGTAATCGCTCTGGTTCGACGTGCCGCTGATCTGCTGCCAGGGTACGGCGCGCCGATCGGCAACGTTGAGCACGAACGACAGCAGGGTGAAAGGAGAGGGGTCATTCATTGCTGTCGAGATCGCACCGATATCGACCTGGCTGAGGGCATGGTCCATGTGTTCGGCAGTGTTGAGCCCGGTGCCGCAGGTTCCGAGCAGCGGCAGCGGAATCTCGTCGCAGTCATTACCACGGTAGACCGAGTTGCAGGGGATCAGGCTGATGGCTGTGGTCCCGGCGTCGATCATCTTGAGAACCCGCTGGTTGTACTCGTTCGGGGTGCCTTGGCCGATCAACTGGCGCTGGCTCCAGGTCTGTCCCCGGTGCATGGGGGGATAGATGCCGCGGGTGTACGGCAATTGTCCGGGCAGCCCCAGTTTTTCGAGGTGGGCTGCATCGGGATCGGTCTCCGGCCCGTAGAGCGGTTTGATCGGCACGCCCGAACGGTTGTTCACGGCCGGACCGTCACCGATGTCCCGGCGGTAATCATCCTGCCACTTGGTCTGTGCTCTTTCGTAACCTGTGGTTTGCTGCGATTCAGCGCGCCGGTTCATAGGTCGTCTCCGTCAGGTGAACAGGTTCTCGCGGACATCCCGGGCCGCGGCGGCGAACTGCTGGACCTGGGAGACAATGGTATCCCTGTCGGCACCCGGCCCGAAGATGGCGCTGACGCCGGCGTTGAACAGCAGGGCGTGCTCGGCATCCGGCACGATCCCACCGACCACGACCGGTACGTGCTCCAGGGCGGCTTTACGCAGGGCCTGCATCAGGTCGGGCACGATGAGGTGGTCGGTAGACAGCGAGCTGACGCCGACCAGGTCCACGTCTTCGTCGCTGGCGAGTCGTACGACCTGGTCGACCGACTGCCAGGGAGGGGTGTAAACCACTTCCATGCCCGCGTCACGCAGGTAGGCGGCGACGATCCGGCTGCCCCGGTCGTGCCCGTCCAGGCCCACCTAGGTGCCCAGTACCCGGTACGGAGTCTGGGTGTTCATGCGACCCGTTCGAGCGAGCTCGCACGCCGCCGGATCAGCTGCACGGCTGGGGCAGTGATCCGGGCAGGTTCCTCCCCCGGGTCGCTGTACCAGACCGGCGCATGACGGGCGTCAGGGGGTAAAGGCATGTCCACTTTATACTGTTCCTCCCACAGACAGTAAAGGCGCCTTGGCGAAAAACCGCAATGGACAAAAAACTGGCGGTGGTGATCATTCACGGCATCGGCCGGCAGGGGCCGGATTTCGCTGACGGTACGGTAAAAGCCATCATCCGGCATCTCGTGCGACGCGGCCGGGATCCCGAGGAGATCGCCTGGCAGCCGGTCTACTGGGACGATATCCTGGAACCCGCCCAGCAGGCGTACCTGTCACGGGCCCTGGCGTTGACCCAGCTCAAAAGCCGGCGTTTGAGAGGCATGGTGGTGTCCGCGCTGGGGGATGCAACCGGTTACCGTCAGCTGCCGTCCCGGCGCCGGACGGGCGGGGAAGAGGTACGGGTCTATCAGCTGGTGCACGCGCGTATCGAGGCGTGCCTGGCAGCGCTTTACCACGATCAGCTGCGCGGCCGTCCCGTGCCGCTAGTGATACTGGCCCATTCTTTCGGCGGTCACATCCTGTCCAACTATGTCTGGGACAGCCAGCGCCGGCCGAGCCGGGCGCTTTCCAACTTTGAACGGATGAACTGGCTGACGGGGTTCATCACCTTCGGCTGCAACATCCCCTTGTTCACTTTTGCCTGCCGACGGGTCGTACCTATCAGCTTTCCGCCGCCACGGCTGCCCACCCGGCTCAAGCCGAAGGCCCGCTGGCTCAACTACTATGACCCCCATGATGTGCTAGCCTGGCCGCTGAAACCGGTGAATGCCGCCTACGACCGTACGGTGCAGGCCGACGTCCCGATCAACGTCGGTGGGGCCCTCAGCGGCCGGACGCCTTTTTCCCACCTTCAGTACTGGACCGACCCACGGTTTACCAGCGAGGTGGCCGATTACCTGCTGACCCTGTTGTAGGCGAAACATCTCCGCGGCATCTGGATTCTGTTTGTCCTGCCCGGACCCGGCCGGTTTTCCCGTGGTCCTGCGGGGACTGTTGCGCGGGCTGACGGGTGCACTATTATCGGAACTGGAGCAAAAACGACCTGCGCCCGGGCGCAGGCTACCGGGGGCCGCGATGGATCCGCAATTATTGAATGATGCCAGGGGTTTGCAGACACGCACGGTCGCCATGCGACGGGAGATTCACCGTCATCCGGAGCTGGGACTCGACCTGCCCCGTACCCGGGAAACCGTCCTTGATGCCCTCTATGGGCTGGACCTCGAAGTGAGCTGCTCGGAAGCCACCAGCGGTGTGGTCGCCACCCTGCGCGGGGTCCACCCCGGTCCGACGGTGCTCCTGCGCGGAGACATGGACGCACTGCCAATGCCCGAGGACACGGGCCTGCCTTTTGCTTCGGAGGAGCCGCAGCGAATGCACGCCTGCGGCCACGATGCCCACACGGCCATGTTGGCGAGCGCCGCGCACCTGCTCAGCACCCGGACCGATGCGCTCGCGGGCAATGTCCGGTTCATGTTCCAGCCCGGCGAGGAAGGCTACGGTGGTGCGAAGATCATGCTGGAGGAAGGCGTGCTGGAGGCACACGGCTCAGTGGAATCGGTTTTCGGGCTGCACGTGGAGCCCCGGTTTCCCGCCGGTGTCATCTGTTGCCGTCCTGGCCCTGTACTGGCTTCGGTGGACACGGTCTGTGCGCGCATTCTCGGGCGCGGCGGCCATGGGTCGATGCCGCACGACGCGGCCGACCCGGTGCCAGCTGCCTGCGAAATAGTCCAGGCGATACAGAGTTTCGTCACCCGCCGGTTCAGCGTGTTCGGCCCGGTCGTGGCGACCGTCGGCCGGATCCAGGCCGGAACCACCAGCAACGTGATCCCTGAAAGCGCCGAGCTGGACATCACGCTCCGGTCGCTGTCTGCAGAAACCCGCGAGCAGCTTTCAGCCGGTGTCTGCCGGCTGGTGGAACAGATCGCTGCTGCGCATGGCCTGCGCGGTGAGGCCGACCTCAGGAGGGGATACCCGCCGACGATCAACCACGCAGCCGGTGTGGAACTGGTGGCCGCAACGGCCCGAGAACTGCTTGGTGACGAGGGTTACCTAGAGATGTCTGAACCCCTGATGGCGGCAGAGGATTTCTCTTACCTGTTACAGCGCTACAACGGTGCGTTTGCCTTCCTGGGCGTAGCTCCACCCGGTAACGAAAGTCACCCCGCGCCGTGTCACTCCAATCGCATGCGGATCGACGAGGATGCAATGGCGGTGGGTGTTGCGATGCACAGCGCAATCGCCCTGAGCGCCTTAAGCGGTGATGCCTGAAAAAGAATTGAAGGCGACCCGGAACCCGTCAGACCGATGAACCGGAAACGCGTCACCAGCCCCGCCCGCCGGCTGCTGCTGACGCTGCGCGGCCAGGCTGAAGAACGGCTGGTGGCGCTGGGTATGCCGAGCACCTGGCCGGCCTGTCTCGACCTGCTGGATACCCAGCAGAGCGCTTCGGGCGATGCGACCGGCCGGCCGCTCTTTTATTCCCGCGAGGAAGTGACCGACACCGCCCGGCTGCTCTACCAGACCTATTGCCTCGAATATTGGCTGAAAGACAATGATGCCGCGCGGGCGGCCGCAAGCACCATCGAACTCATCGAGATGGCAGCAGCTGCGGGACTGGCCGATAACGCGCTGGGCGGGGCCAGGCCAGCTGGGCAGGGCCAGCGTCGGCAGCAGGTCCGTAAAGGAGACCTGCGCTGGTGGCGCCGGGTGGCGGCAGCGCTGCGCAAGCGCGACCGTTCACTGTCGAGCAGCGAGGTCGCCAAGCGCATCGACCCGGTACGGTACAACACCATCCGCAAGTATCTTTAATCCGCTCTGCCGTGCTGCCGAGCAGCGCCTCTAGGCCAGTTGCCGGCGGGCGCGTTCAGCCGACTCGGGGTCCAGAAAACCCTCCAGGGTGGCCTGTGTCTCTATCGCCATGGCGGCTTCCAGAGCGCCGCTCGGTGACGAGCGCAATGCCCGTTTCAGGTTGCCGACGGGTGCAGGTGGCAGTTCAGAGATACGTCGGGCGAGCTCAGTCGCTTCTTCCACCACTTCGTCGTCAGGAACGATGTGCCAGTCGAAGCCCAGTCGGCCGGAGTCACGGGCGCTGTAACGCTCGCCGAAGAGGATCATTTGTCGGGCCCGCTGCAAACCGATCTGATCAACCAGCAGCCGGGTCACAGCGCCTGTCACGAACACCCCCAGAGAGATCTCGGGGAAGAAGAACCGGCACGATTCAGCCATCACCACGAAATCGCAGTTGATGGTCCATTCCAGGCCGCCGCCCACAGCCCACCCGTGGATGGCACCGACCACCATCTTGTCGTTGAGACACAGTCCCCGGGTGATATCCTGGATCTGCTCGATATACGCTCTGGTCTTCGCTTCATCAGTACTCTGCTGGTCAAATTCTTTGAGATCGTCGCCGGCACAGAATGCGCGGCCCTCGCCTCGCAGTACGATGGTGCGGACATCTACGTCGCAGTTGGCGCTGGCGAGGGCAGTCTGGAAGTCGCGTAGCAGTTCCGGGTTGATGGCGTTCAGGCGGTGGGGTCGGTTGAGGGTGATGGTTGCCACCTTGTCCCGGGTCGAATACAGCACGCTGTCGTTCATTGTGCATACTCCTTAATCAGGCGTCTGGTTTTGCCTTCAGTTCGTG
>CAZEKE010000205.1:0-3884 GCA_964512815.1 uncultured Acidiferrobacteraceae bacterium | reverse complement strand
TGCAGGACGTGATGCTATAATTTATAGTACAGGTTCTAATGCTATTTACAATGCTATAAATGATTTACAAGTTAACACAGTTAATGGGGTTGACCCATCAACAGCAGCAACAGCAGGCTTTAGCATCGCTATGGCCGTTGCATTATAACATAGGAGGATAGATTGGCACAAAATTTTCGCAGATATAAAGAATCAGCAATAGGAACAGCTGCTACAGATATTCCCAATGGATCTAACTTCGATAGTTATGATACAATTGTAGGCATATCACTTGCTAACATATTAACTTCTACAATTAATGTAGATGTTTATATTGCAAATGGAGGTACGAATTTTTACTTAGTAAAAACGGCTCCCATTCCTAGCGGCGGTGCGTTACAAGTATTAGACGGAGGGGCTAAGATAGTGGTAGAATCGGGTGACCGACTTTACATCAAATCTGATACAGCCAGCTCTGTGGATGCATGGGTTTCTGCAGTCGATGCAATAAGTACATAGGAGTTTATTTTGGGTTACGTAGGAAACAGTCCAGCTTTAAAGTATACAAGCTTTGCAGTTCAGCATTTTACAACAAGTGCTACTACAGGCTATACACTAGATCACGCTGTAACAAATGAGAATGACATACGTTTAGTAATAAACAATGTAGTTCAACAGCCTGGATCTTCATATGCGTATACAGCATCAAATACAACACTTACACTTTCAGCCGCAACGGCTGGTACAGACACATTGTATTGTGTTTTCTTAGGTAAGGCAGTTCAAACTCAATCCCCTTCTCAAGGTTCAGTTGGTATAGACCAACTTAGTGCGACAGGTACACCAAATGCTACAAGCTTTTTAAGAGGTGACAATACTTGGGCAAGTTCAATAGATTTTGCTTGGCAATCAGTTCAAACTACAACTATTACTGCAGCAGCTGGAAAAGGTTATCCTGTTAATACTACTTCTGGTGCAATAACAATGAATTTACCAGCAGGAAGTGCTGGAGATCAAGTTGCTGTCGTAGATTATGCAGGAACTTTTGATAATAATAATTTAACAATATCAGCTAATGGTTCAGAAAAAATAAATGGATTAGCTGTTGATATTGACATGGCAACAGAAAGACAAGGTGCAACACTTACATACATAGATTCTACCCAAGGTTGGGTAGTAACAAGTTCAGCACCTGATCCAGGAGTTTCACAACTTATTCCAGTCACATTTAAAATATGGGGTGCTGGAGGAGGTGGCTCTGCTGGTGGTTCTGATGGTCGTGGTGGCGGAGGTGGAGGTTTCGTACAAGGAACTCAATCTTTTGCAAATGGCACATCAATAATCGCAGTTGTTGGACAAGGCGGCTCAGGCGGTACTGGCGGTAAAGGTGGCGGTGGCGGAGGTTATACAGGCGTTTTTAACGGTTCTGTAACTCATGGCAACGCACTTTTAATTGCAGGTGCTGGTTCTGGTGGAGCAAGAAGTACTTACTATGGAACTGGCGGTGGTGGTTTAACTGCTGGCGGCGGAACTGGAGCTAACCCTGGTGGAGGTGGAACTCAATCAGCAGGTGGTTCATCAGGTGGTGGTAATGGTAATGCAGGTGCAGCTTTAGCTGGTGGTTCTAACGATGCAGGTTCTGGAGGTACAGCTTTCGGAGGCGGTGGTGATGGAGGCGGCGATACCGCTACTTATACTGCTGGCGGTGGAGGCTCAGGATATTATGGAGGAGGCTCTGCTGGTAACTCTGGCGATGGAGCTTCAGGAGGTGCTGGTTCTTCTTATGTTGGAGCAATGACTTCAACAACTAATACAACAGGAACAAGTGCATCATCAGGAATTAATGGTGGCCCAGCCGTAAATACAGGTGATTCTGAATATGTTGCAGGAACTAACACAGGAGGAGTAGGTAATAGTTCTTCTGGTTCTGGAAATATTGGAAAACACGGAAGTATATCTTATAGTATTAATGGAGCAGCTTATGTAACATTGAGTTACACAGGCGGTAATCAAACAATAACAGTATCAGCTTAGGAATTATAATGGCAACAGATAAACAACTTTTACAATGGGCAAGACAAGGAAACGAAATTCATAAAGCTCCTAGTGTTTTACATTGGGTTGCAACAGTAGATGGAGATAATAAAGTTACTAAAAATGAAGTGTATGATGAACTTCATAAAAAATCTATGGACGCTGGATTGTGTCCTGATATGAAATTATCAACAGAAGATACACAAATAGGAGATATAATTTAAAATGGCATTAAGCAAAATAGATATCAGCAAAGCAGGAGTTACAGGCACTCTTCCAGTAGCTAATGGAGGTACTAATTTAACTTCTGGTTTTGTAAATGGTGGTGGATTAACTGCCGCCTCACAATGGAGAATGACAACAACCTTTGCGGGAGATGCAGCTCCTATTGCTTCAAATTGGGAACAAAGTGATTCAACTGCTTATGCAAATTTAGGCAGTGCAATGACAGAAAGTTCTGGAATATTTACATTTCCTTCTACGGGATTTTGGTTTGTTCGTTTTACAGGAATGATTAAAACTGATAATGCTGCTAATAGAGCAGCTTATAATATTTATGCAACAACTAATAATTCATCATATGTACAAGTTACAGAAACACAAGTTTTTGGCGCTAATACTGGTGGTAGTAATACTTATGCAAGTGTTTCATCTGAAGCTATAGTAGATGTAACAGATGCAGCACAAGTAAAAGTACAATTTCATGTTGCACAAGAAGATAATAGTAATGATACAATGGGAAGTTCAAGTTATCCGCAGACTGGAGCAACATTCATAAGAATTGGAGATACGTGATGACAGATAATAAAGGCAGACCAAATCATATAGAAGATGCTTTAGTAAGGATGCACATTAATCAATGGTTTGGATGGACAGACAGTGGTAATAAAATTTATGCTAATTTAAAACTTTCTGAAAAAGTTGGCATTGATGGAAGTATTGTAGATAACCTTATAACAGAATTACCAACTGAAGCAGCAGTAAATGCTAAGTTAAAAGAATTACAAGACGCATGGGATGCGGCAAACGGAGGATAGATGCCATATATAGGAAGAAATTTAGATATTGGAGATAGAAAGTTAATCTCAGTGAGTGGAAGTTCACCTGCGACATCTTATACACTTCAATCATCATCAGTTTATTATTATCCAAGTGCGGCACAAAATTTAATTGTGTCAATCTCAGGAGTTATACAAGCTCCAGGAACAGCATACACAATATCGGGGGCAACTATTGACTTTGATGGAGTGAGTGTTGCAAGTGGAGATATTGACTTTATTGTGGCAATGGGTGAAAATGTAGACGTAGGAACGCCTTCGGATGGAACCATTACTGCAGGAAAATTATCTTCTACATTTTATGTAGAAAATAATACAAGCTATAGTAGTTTTACAATGGCTTCTAGCAGGAACGCAGTTCTTGCAGGACCTGTAAGTTTTACTGGCACAACAACAATCCCTTCGGGATCAACATTGGTTATAGTATAATATGAGTTTATTAAATGTAAATAAAATTGACCCAGCAACAGGTACGGGATTAGAACTAGGTAGCTCAGGCGATACAATAACGATTCCGTCAGGAGCTACTATTACTAATAGCGGAACGGCGACAGGGTTTGGAATGACTGGTTGGACAACTGGTGGAACAAGTAATAGTTTCATTCCTTCAGCAACCGATCAAGGAATTTATTTAGGAGTTTCTTCTGCAACAGCAGCAAACTTATTAGACGATTATGAGGAAGGCACTTGGACACCAGCTTGGGCAGCAGGAAGTGGTACTTTAACTGGAACAAGTAGTAATTATGGTAATTATACAAAAATTGGCAATATGGTTTCACTATGGTTCGGAGCAATTATTGATTCAGGTTCAGC
>CAZEKE010000204.1:0-3783 GCA_964512815.1 uncultured Acidiferrobacteraceae bacterium | reverse complement strand
GCGCTGCGTGAAGGGGATTTCTACATCAACAATGATCCTTACGGGGGCGGCCAGCACCTCCAGGACGTTTTCATCTTCTCGCCGGTCTTCGTGGACAGCGAACTGGTCGCTTTCGCCGGTACGGTATCGCACCACCTGGATTTGGGCGGAGGCAATCCGGGTCTTTCCCCGGATGCCGTCGATGTCCACGCGGAGGGCATAATCTTTCCCCCGTCGGTCTATAACTTCGAGCGGGACTGGAACGGAGGGCCGCTGGAGCGCCTGGTGACCGCCAATATCCGAGTTCCGGATCAGACCATTGGGGATTTCTACGCACAGTTCGCCGCCAACGCGATCGGCGGTGAGCGCATTAAGCAGCTGTGCCGCAAATACGGTGTATCCAGCGTCACCCGGTCGATGACCGGATTGATCGATTATTCAGAACGGCGATTTCGTGCTGCCTTGCGAGAAGTCCCTGATGGAGAATATTTCGGTGAGGATGCCATAGACGATGACGGCCTGAGCGACGAGCCGCTGGTGGTTAAGGCAAAGGTCACGATCCGCGGTGATTCGGTCGACGTTGATTTTGCCGGCACTTGCCCGCAGGTCCAGCGTAATCTCAACTGCCCCTGGGCGTCGACGATTTCAGCAACGCTGGCAGCGATCAAAGCGGTGCTCACCAGTGCCGATATACCTTTTAACGAGGGCATGAAGTCAGCGGTCACGGTCAGGGCGCCGGAAGGCTGCCTGGTGAACCCCATCTATCCGGCCCCGGTTCGGGCCCGAATGCTCTCGGCTTACCGCTGCTTCGACGCGGTGCTCAAGGCACTAGCTCAGGCGGTACCGGACAAGGTCATCGCTGGCGGCAACGACTCGACACACTCAACGGCGATCTCCCATTTGGAAGGCTCGCGCTACAAGGTTTATCTGGAGATCTTCGGTGGTGGTTACGGGGCGTCACCGCGGGTGGACGGCTGCGATGCGGTGGACTCTACGCTTTCGAACTGCACCAACGTACCGGTCGAAGCGTTGGACATGGATTTTGATCATTTTCAGGTGGAAGCCTACGAACTGGTGTCTGATTCGTGTGGGCACGGCCGACAGCGTGGCGGACTTGCCCTGATGCGGCGTTATCGAATCCTCAAAGACCGTACCAACTTTGCCCGTTATTCCGACCGGGTCAAGATTGCTCCGTTTGGACTCTTCGGCGGTACTGACGGCGGGCGCTCGTACTGTGAACTGACCCGCGACGGCCAGACCGAGTCCATTCCGAGCAAAGGGCAGTTTGACCTTAAAGCGGGTGACGTTTTGACGTTATATACCGCAGGTGGCGGCGGTTACGGGCCGGTCGATGAACGCGAGAGTGACGCCATTGCCCATGATATTCGGGAAGGCTACGTCTCGGAGCAGGTGGCACGGCAGATCTACGGCCGCACGGGTTGACCGGAGTATATTAAGCCACTCGTCAGTGGTTATTTCTGTCCCAGCCCCCAGACGTCGCGATGGAAGGCCTGAAAATGCGGTGCGTAATTGTGCTTGGCAATCTGCACGTCAACCAGAACTGGAATACCCGACCGGTTGGCTTTCAGGGCACTCTTCAGGGCACTTCCCACTTTGCCGGGTTCTGTGACACGAATCCCCTTGCAGTTCTGGGCGCGGGCAAGTTTGGAAAAATCCGGTGAATTCTCGAAATTGGTCGCCGCGGTAGCCTGCTTCTCAAGCAACTGAATGTACTGAGGCCAGCCCAGAGCCGCATTGTTCAGCACCACCCAGGTGATGCCACAATGCTGTTCCACAGCCGTTGCAAGTTCCATCATCGCCATCTGCATAGCGCCGTCACCGGTAACGCAAACCACGTTCTTGTCCGGGGCTGCCATCTTTGCCGCGATTGCACCAATCACTCCCATACCCATCGCGGTCTGTTCGCCCATCGGGATACAGTCTCCAGCGTCGAGCACACGGTAGTAAGGCCAGTAATAGGACCACAGATCAGCGCCGCCGTTTTCGTGGACCAAGATGGTGTTTTGGCCGAACACCCGGTTGATCGCGCCCACAACCTCCCGTCCCGAGATCGGTGTGCTTTGTTTTTTGAGCTCTCTCTCGACCTTGCTGACGTAGCGAGACTGAATCTTCTCTATAGCAATGCACCGCTGGACTGCAGAGTCAGCCGTTTTTTCATCGAGAGTATCAAGCAGGTCAGCGGTGGCGAGGGCCGCATCTCCAACCAGGGCGGTGTCCGGACGCAAGTTGAGTCCGATCGCCTGCGGGGCAATATCGATCTGCACGAACTTCGCCTTGGGCGGCCAGAGCGACCAGCCGCCCGGCGAGAAATCCTCCAGCCGTTAGCCCACTGATATCACCAGGTCCGATTGATCAAAATACTTCTTCCCTGCGTCAGTGAAATACAAACCGATCTGACCCAGACATAAAGAGTGGTCTTCAGGGTAAGTGCCGCGACCCCCTGGTGTGGTGTAAAGCGCGGCACCGATGTGTCTCGCTAGAGTAGCGAGACTCTCGCCTGCTCCCGAACTGACCGCACCTGAGCCGCAGATGATGATGGGGTGTTTAGCTTTTCTGATTCTACCCGCTGCTTCTGCCACTGCTTTTGAATGGGGTCGAGACAAGTGTCGTTCCAACGAGCGTTTGTAGGTCGGCATAGTCGAGGGTTGCAAAGCAATGTCAGAGGGCAGGTCGATAAACACCGCCCCCGGCCGGCCGTTCTTGGCGATCGAAAAGGCCCGCTGCATGACCCAGGGCGTGCTCTCCGCCGAGACAATGCGTGTCGCCCACTTGGTGACCGGGCGCATCAGCGAAACCGCGTCCAGTTCCTGAAAGGCGCCCTTCCCATCGGTGTTCATCGGCACGCCGTTGGTCAAAGCGATCACCGGCAGTGAGGCCGAGGTCGCCTCCAGCAGGGCGGTGACCATGTTGGTGATGCCCGGGCCGGGATTGCCGTAACAGACCGCCGGCCGGCCGGTGATCCGGGCATAAGCATAGGCCAGAGAGACCCCGGAGTGTTCGTGTCGGACCAGGATATTCTTGATGTCACTGTGCCGGTGCAGATCGTCAACCAGATGGATGGGATTGCCCGGCAGACCGAAGACCCGATCGATGCCTTCGGCATTCAATGCTGCGACGACCATTCTCCAGGGACTCATTCTGGGCATCAACTGATCCTCCTATTCACATGGGGTGATATATGACCCACTGGGCGGTTGCCTGCCATTGTAATCGGGATTAAGGAAGCCATATTTTTGTCTGCGCATATCTATGCCCAGCCTGATGGTCGGAGGGCCTCGACACGACGGGTGATGAGGTTACAATCCGATGGGTCCGATGGCAGATGTCAAATGGCGCCAAGTCGCCGTTGTCGCATCCGGAAGGTGCGATTCAAGAAACTCTGAATTGGACGATTCCCACGCCACACACAGAGGAGGACAACATGGGCGTCAATAAACAACGCAGAAAAGTAATCAAGAGCGTCGCAGCAGGGGCCGCCGCCTCGACGCTCCCCTTACCATTCATCAGCCGGTCCGGTTTTGCCAGTGACCCGATAGTGCTCGGTCTGCCGCTTGCACAGAGTACTGCCGGTGGTGTCGCTGATCACCTGGATCACCTGCAGGGCGCGATCCTGGCCCAGGAGGAGATCAATGCGGCCGGCGGTATTCTGGGGCGGGAACTCAAGTTTAAGGTGGTGGATATTGATATCTTTTCACCGGAGGGCTGCCAGACCTCTATGCTCAAACTGGTCGATGAGAAAGTCCACGCGATGACCACTCCGTTCACGTTGGCGCCTATTCCAAC
>CAZEKE010000203.1:0-5509 GCA_964512815.1 uncultured Acidiferrobacteraceae bacterium | reverse complement strand
GGTCCGGGTCGATTCCCAGGAATCATTCGATTCTATCCGGCGCTTTGCTAACGAACTGATTCCAGAAGTAACACCACGAATCGAGCATTACCGCGGAGAGCAGCCGATATTCGACCTCTACTCGATTGAGGAAGAGATCCAGCGGGCGCTGAATCGTACGGTGCACCTTAAGTCGGGTGGTGTGCTGATCGTTGATCAGACGGAAGCCATGACCACCAGCGACGTAAATACCGGCGCATTTGGCGGGCACCGCAAGCTCGAAGACACAATATTCAGGACCAACCTGGAAGCGGCCCAGTCGATCGCCCGGCAACTCCGGCTGCGGAATATCGGCGGTATCGTGATTGTCGATTTTATCGACATGGCAGATGAGGAACACCGGCGCCAGGTGATGCGGGCACTTGAACGGTCGCTTTCCAGAGACCGTACGCCCTGCAGCATCACCCAGATGTCGCTTCTTGGGCTGGTCGAGATAACCCGCAAGCGAACCCGTGAGAGTCTGGAACGAATGATGACCGAACCCTGTCCGGTGTGTGACGGCCGGGGTACACAGAAAACACCGCAGACGGTCTGCTATGAGATATTCCGCGAGGTGGTCCGTCAGTCGCGGGCTTTTGATGCCAAAGCCCACATGATTCTGGCAGCCCAGGTGGTGATCGATATGCTGATTGACGAGGAAGCAAATGCACTTGCAGATCTTCAGGCCTTCATCGGTCGGCCCGTTTACCTGCAGGTTGAGCCAGCTTACTTTCAGGAAGTCTATGACGTGGTGCTGATGTGACGAGACGGACCGCCTCTCAATGGTTATTGTGCGCGGTCCTGGTCCTCGCGCCGGGGCTGATCGCCGCACAGAATGTTCCGCGTCTCCTGCTCGAACACATTATCCGCCACGTTGACTGGCCGCAGCAGCGCAATACCGAAGCCGTGTTGTCACTGACCGCAGTCCGAGACCTCCTTGACACGTACCGAGAAGATAAGAGGCACAGAATTACGATCCGACATCCGGGCGGCGATTATGGCGATGCCTGGGCACAGGAGTTGCGTGACTGGCTGGTCGCGTTGGGCATTCCATCAGCTCAGGTCCTACTGGAGCCGGGTTCCGGAGGGCAGGATCGCATCATCCTATTACTGGAGACGACCGATGTGTGAGCGCCGGGCGCTTCCCGGTAGTAGAAGGTTCCCCCTGGAGAGTTCTGTCAGATAAAGAGATTCACTCCGGCTTCACCGGCGTGTTCGAAGTAGGTCGCAGCACCGCCAATATCGATGTCGTCAATAAAGTCTTCGCGCTGCATGTCAAAAAGATCGATGGTCATCTGACAGCCGATCATCCTGACGCCGGCTTCCAGGCAGAGACTGCGCAGTTCTTCGACCGAGGCCACACCTTTGGATTTGATGGTGTTCTTCATCATGGCGGTCATAGCTGTTTCCATGCCCGGGATGGTTGTGCCCAGAACAGGAAACCAGTTGTTCATTCCCATCGGCATCGGCATTCCGGGGTTGCCCAGCGGACTGACTTTCAGGTTCAGTTCTTTCTTCAACAGCTGAAGGCCGTAAAACGTAAAAAACATGGTGACCTCGTAACCCAGCGCTGCTGCCGTTGAAGAAAGGATAAAGGGCGGGTAAGCCCAGTCGAGTGTGCCTTTGCTTGAGATGATCGTGAGCCGTTTGGAACTCATGTCGAACCTCCTTGTTTACTGTACTGCGGACCGGAAAACAATCGATGGCCGATCACACGCCAACGGGTTTGCTCAGAGGATTTTTTTCATCAGAAAGTGGAACTCCCCGTCGACTTCCGAGGAATCCAAAAGCTCATTGCCGGTTTGGGTGGCAAATGCTTCGAAATCCTTTACCGATCCCGGGTCGGTCGCCATGATCTTGAGTACTTCCCCGCTGTTCATTCCATTGAGGGTCTTTTTCGCTCTCAAGATCGGGAGCGGACAATTTAGCCCTCGGGCATCGAGTTCCTGATCGAAGTTGGTCATGGCTGTGTGCCTTCGGTTGTGTGGAAATTTTGTGCCGAATCAACGACCCGGTTAGACCGGAAATTCGGTTAGGGATATCCAGTACGGTGTGACACTCCGGTCTGTTACGTCGAGTCTACCGCTAAACCGAGTCCCTCTCCCAATCGCATGGCGTAGGCCCAACAAAAACTTCTGATCTAACGATCAGCATCACTGATATTCAGGCATCGGGTTTCTATCCGCACGTCGAATCTGGCGGCAGAGCGTGCTCATATTCCCGGGCAGACCATCCGACCGTCGGATACGGGGGCAGGGGTTTGACGGGTTAAAATCTGCCGATGCGCTTTGATTCCAGAAGCCCCGTCCGGTACCGTTGGACCGGGCTGGTACTTGCGGCTGCGGTGTTCGGCATGGGATCGCCTGCACCGGGTGACAACAATCTCCCGGGTCTAGGTGATTCGATGTTGGAGGTCTCGATCTCGGCCGTTGAGAAGACCACCGGCCGGGAATTCATACGTCAGGCGAGGAGCCGTTTCCGATTCGTGGACGACCCGCTGGTCCTCGAGGTGCTACAGCAGATTGGGGCTCGGCTGTCTTCAACACTGACCGGCGATACAAACAACCTCACGTTCCACTTGATCGAAAATTCCCAGTTGAATGCTTTTGCAGGTCCTGGGGGACATATTGGCGTGTTTACGGGACTCTTCACGGCCACCGAAAGCGAGGCCGAGCTCGCTTCAGTCATTGCCCACGAACTGGCACACGTTACACAGCGCCATCTCCCACGGATGATTGAAAGAGCGCAGCAACGACAGCTTCCTGCGACTGCCGGCATGATCGCGGCCATCCTTTTGGGTGGACAGGCGGGAGCGGCGACTCTGGCCGCGACCAACGCTGCCGCGATTTCGGATCAGTTGAGTTACACGCGGGCCTTTGAGCGCGAGGCCGATGCCCTGGGTCTAAAAATACTGAACGCAGCGGGCTACGATCCCGAAGCCATGGCCAGATTTCTTCAGCGGCTGGCACAGAGTAGCCGGTTTCAGGATACCAAAGTTCCAGAGTACTTCAGAACCCACCCCCTATCGTCAAATCGAATTGCCGAGATGGAGGGCCGGACCGTGAATTATTCTTCGGTCACAGATCAGCCTTCACCAAGTTTTTTACACGCCCAAGCCCGGATTGCCGCACTCTACAGCGATGATGTGGAACGCGCGTTGGACGAGTTCCGCCACCGGATCGCTTCAGACACCGGTGCTGCAACTCGCGCGGCCCGCTATGGACTGGCGCTCGCGGCGCTTAAGACCGGGGCATTCGACGAGGCCGTTATGCACTCCCGGCAACTGCGAGAGAGCGATCCCGCCGATCGATTTTATCTTGTCGGTCTGGCCGAGTCCTACCAGGCGCTGGGTGACTTTGCTTCGGCCTTGCGCGTACTCGCTGGCGGTTATCAGGCGGATGCCGACGACTCTGTCCTCTCGAGTTACTACGCGGACGCGCTGCTCAAGGCCGGAAAACCCGAAAAGGCCAAGCCTGTGCTCCGATCCGGTTTGCGGGTCGCACCGGAGAGTATCGTTCTGTTTCGGCTGCTGGCCCGAGCAGAGGGGGAACTGGGCCGCCTTGCCGAGTCTTTTCAGGCACTGGCGGAAACACACTACCTTTCCGGCGACCTGGGTCTTGCCCTGGAAAAGCTGGATCTCGGGCTTAAACACTCGGGAAACAGTTCCTACCTCCAAGCCAGTATCACGGCCCGGCAGGCCGAGATACGGCGGGAATGGGAGAATCAGAAAAACCTGTAAGGTTTGTGTTCGGGAACAGAAATCTCCCCAAAACGGGCGTCCAACGGGATCGTGATCAACTGCCTTTAAGTCACCATAAAAAACTTTTGATACAGATCCCCGCCAGGTGGGGATTGCCTTCGCTCAAATGAGCGGTTAAAAGATCAGATTGTCTGAGCAGGAAAGCCCGGGTAGATAATCTCCAGACACTGCCCGGGATCAGGACAACGGGGAGGATAACGGTGCTCAGAATGAAGCATCTGCTCGCAGCATACGGTTCATCGCTGTTGCTGATCGTGGCTGGTAGCCACCTCCCGCAAGCTGTCGCAGGAGACTGGCCGACGGAGGAAGGCTGCCGCAAGGTGGAGAATCCGGACAATGTGATGAAGGGCTGGTGCTTGGCGATCAGTCGGAAAAAGGGAAACTGTCTCGCCTGTCATCATGCGATGGTTGATCCATGGCCTGAAGCGCTGCCACCCGGAGGAAATCTCGGTCCGCCGTTCGTTGCCATGGCCGCTCGTTTTCCAGACCGAGATGAACTGAGGGCCCAGATCTGGGACGCTCAAGCGAAAAATCCCAATACTTCGATGCCGCCGTTCGGTAGACACAGACTGCTCAGTGAGGTGGACATCGATCACATCGTCGATTGGCTACTGACGCTGTAGTGCAGTGGACCTGACTAAACCGATTCAATTTGACACAAGGATACCAGGACAATGAAACGCAGAATCTTTCTGAAAGGCACCCTGGCTACAGGCACCATCGCGGTGGCTGCAGCGGCGGGCTTGCTGGTGCCCCGGCGTTTACTGGCGGCCAACTGGCCCGAAAGTGCGTTCGATGCGAAGAGCGAGGCCGATGCTGTTAAGGCTTTTTTTGGTGATGTTCAGGTGGTCGACAGTGACGCCATCAAGATCAAGGCGCCGCTGCAGGCGGAGAACGGAGCCATGGTGCCGCTCAAGGTGAGCACTTCACTGGCCGGCGTTGAAGCGATAGCCGTTGTGGTGGAGAAAAACCCGGCCCCTTACGTGACGTCGGTTCAGGTGATGGCGGGGGCTGGTGGACTCTACAGTACCAGGATCAAGATGGGACAGACCTCGCCGGTCAGCTGTTACGTCAAGGCCGGCGGCAAAGTACACAAGGCTTCCCAGATCGTGAAAGTCACTGTTGGCGGTTGCGGCGGCTGACGGCTTTCACTACGAACAAGGAGACACACAAATGGCATCGACCAAGATGAAAATCAAGAAGGACAAGTCAGGCGGTCACCTGGTGATGGTTCTCGTTAAGCATCCGATGGAAACGGGCAATCGAAAAGACAAGAAGTCCGGTAAAAAGGTACCGGCCCACTTTGTCCAGACCATCGTTTTCTCACACAACGGTGAGGTCGTGGCCCAGGCCCATCTGGGTCCGGCAGTGTCCAAGAACCCACTGACACAGATTCTGCTGACCGGTTCCAAGAGTGGCGACACGGTTGCTGTGCACTGGACCGACAACAAGGGTCAAAGCGGTGGCACCGAGACAGCAGTCAAATAGCCTGCCCGGCTGGGCAGGCTGCATTCCACCGCGGCTGGCGCTTTGAACAGAGCGAATCCATGAAAGAAAAGATTCTGACGGGCCTTATCACAGCAGGGATACTGGTGCTGACCATGCCGCCGGCCCGTGCCATTTCCGAGGCCGAGGTCAAGAAGGACATCGAAGAGTTTCAAGGTTTTTTCCTGAAGCGGTTTCCCGGCCTTTTACTGGAAGACTACGTTGACGGTGTCAACGCCTTACCCC
>CAZEKE010000202.1:0-4139 GCA_964512815.1 uncultured Acidiferrobacteraceae bacterium | reverse complement strand
TTTCAGTAGTTTGCTGGACGAGGTATTTGCATCTGCAGAGTTTCACCTAGTGACCTTTCCAAATCCATACACGGGCGGTGAATCGTCTAACACTATTTATCTCGCTTACAGAGCCGGATGAGTGTGAGTACCGTAGTTTCTTTACTCGGACAACACACTAGGCGTTATCTGAGTCATACAGGTAATTGGTTATTCGGTTCCGTCCAAAACCGTCCAACCAAATCTAGCATTAATGACGGTAAGTTTGAGGGTAACGATTGGGGTGGAACAGAAATCACATGCGTAATTCAATAAGTTACCCCCTGTTCGATTTCACCCATAGCCACCATCTAATCGATGGCTTAGAACTGTCCTGCGTTTTTGTTGTCTGTCAGTGCGACCAGAATGTGACCTGTGAGCGAATAGGCTCACCGTTGATTCCAAACTATCCCGTACTCTTTCTGTTGACCGTTGTTTTTGAAGTGAAGAACTTCTTTCCCCCGAATTTTTTATAATCGATTAGCCTGAGTTTGAGTCCCTCTAGTCTCACTAAAATCATCGGAGAATCCGGTATGGAAATCAAAGGTCAATGTTCGTGTGGACATGTCCACTATCAACTTACAAAGGAGCCAATGTTCATCCATGCCTGTCACTGTAGCTTATGCAAACAACAAACAGGCAGCGCATTTATCGCTCACGCTTTTATCGAATCCACTGACTTTAAGTTGATATCGGGTAATCTGCGTTCATTTTTTGGTGCTTCCGGAAGTGGCAGCCCGCATGAAGTAGATCGGTGCACAGAGTGCAGCACGGCCATAATCAGCTACTACAAAGGACAAAGAGCTTGGGGAGTTGTCAAGGTCGGAACATTAGATTACCCCGACAATTTTCCCCCTAATGCTCACCTACACGTTAAACAGAAAGTTTCTTGGATCAGTATTCCTGGTGATGTGCCTACCTTTGATGAGGGATACGATCTTCAGGCGGTTTGGCCTAAAGAGAGCTATGCACGCCTTCAGAAGTTCTTTTAGGATATTCAAAGGATTACTACCCTCTGTGGTGCCATAGGGAGTAGCGGCATTATGTTGTGCGGCTACATTCTCAAACTACCGTCAGTGTAATGATGCAGACTATACATTCCTTCCCCCTAAATTCTTGAAAGTACTATTTGCCGCGACTTCGACTGAAAATATATTCATCGACCCACTAAACTCTCTCCTAGAGTAAATTAACTGATTCATTTCATACAAAGGATAGATAGGCTATGTCGAGTTACATTGTGACTGATTTTCAACTTTCTATTGAAGAAGGAAAGCTTGAAGATTTCAAGGCGTTCGTAAACACGATGATTGAAATAACTGATGCGAACGAACCCAACACATTAGTCTATGAATGGTATATCCATGAAGATGGAAATGAGTGTCACTTACTTGAAACTTTCAAGGACTCTGACGCATTCATGACCCACTTGGGAAATGTCAGTCATATGTTCGACACACTTTTTACATTTGCGACGATGACCAGAGCCAAAATATTTGGCAGCCCATCTGAAGAACTACAAAAATCACTTGATCCGTTAGGGGTCGAGTATTTTGGGCATTTTAATGGAGTCACTCGCTAAGTGGATTCACTCAATCCTTCAGTGGGTAGAAATCTTATTGATGCATGAATAGTTTTGATCCCATAAATGCCGGGAAATCTCCTGGTTTGATGTGCGAGAAATGACGTGTTTCACATACGCTCACACGCCAATTAACACTGTTCCCTTATGGGAGTAGTATTGGAGAAATGAAAAGTCTAAAAGATTTGTCAGATGGCATTGTTGACCTCGATCAATATCCATTATCCGACTACGAGTTTAGAATTCGGTGTAAGAGGAAAATAGATCAAGACGGTGTATTGGTTCTTGACAACTTTCTGACACCTTCGGCCATTGTCTCTATTGAGGTTGAAGGCGCAGATAATCAACATCTTGCGTACTTTACCGAGAAGAATCATAACATCTACTTATCTCCCACTGATCCGGAGTTTCCACTCGACCATCCTCGTAATCGCGAAGTAGTTTCGTCGAAGGGATGTATTACTACTGATCAGATTCCAGAAGGTTCCGCATTGCGAGTGCTTTATGACGCACTGGAATTTAGAGACTTCCTGTGTGCTGTGCTCGATATTCAAGAATTGCACGAATATGTTGATCCGCTCTCCTCTATCAATCTGCACTACGCCAGTAAGGGGCAAGAACTTGGTTGGCATTTTGATAATTCTTCCTTTGCTATTACTTTGATGATTCAACCACCCGATGAGGGAGGAGTTTTCGAATATGTGAAGGATGTCCGCGATGCAGATCGGGGTGATATGAACTATCCCTTATCGGAACAAGTTCTCAACGGTGAGGTCTCTGCTGAAATATTGTCTCTGGGAGCCGGATCCCTAGTTCTTTTTCGGGGACGCAATGCGATGCATCGCGTTACACCAGTAAAGGGTGGCCAGACCCGCATGTTGGTCGTGCTGGCATACAACACTGAGCCAGGAGTCGCGCTTTCAGAATCGGCAAGAATGACGTTTTACGGCCGACTTAGGTGAGCTAAGAATCTAAGACGGTTTCTCTCTTTTGCTCATGATTCCTTTTTCTTCCCCTTATGGGAGGAGAGGGCGCCATTATTTTTCCTATTGGTTTCCAGACAATCGACAACAATCATCTCATATCCACCAAGGAGACAGTCATGGATAAAGTCATAGAAAAAGAAAGAGACATTATGTCGAACATTTCAGAATCTGGTAACGATCGCCCGGTATTGATGATCAACCAAAATCGTTACAAGAAAGGAGAATATCCGAATGGAATTTTGTACAAAAAGTGGCGATCGGTAAATAAAGCAATGATAGACAGTGTTGGTGGGAAAATTATTTGGACGCTTCCAGTGAAAGGCCAGGTTCTTATAAACGGACATCTTGAAGCACTTGATGAAATCCTCGCTTATTGGTATCCCTCACACGGTGCGTTTTTAGAAATGATAAGAAGTCCAAAACGCATGGAGAACTTTGAAATAAGAAAAGAACTGATCGAATACGCGGTTATTCATCGATGTGATGGCGACAATCCACCTGAACGAGATACGTGAGTTTAGACTTATTGACAGTGTAACCTTTAAGGGTCCAACGAAAATGTACACATCAAAATGCGCCCTGGATAGGGATTAAGTTATAAAGCTTATCAATGGGAAAGTGAAAATTTATAAAGGATGGCAATTCCAACAAGCAGGAAAAGATTGAGAAGTGTATTGTCAGCTTATGTTCTCACGCCTGCAATAAAAAAGCGGTGCAACCAAGAATCGGTTACGCCGCTGTTGTTCCAATTGGAATCTAAATATTATAAATCGATTAAGTGACTACTTAAGAAGTCGGATGATCGCGCGCAGATTGATGTCGAAAGTGCCTAGAGCGGCTTGGTAGTCGGCGTTGTCCCCTAATGCATCGTAGGTTTTCTCGATTGCATCCATCGATGGATAGGTAACTCCAAGCAATCGGTTACCGGCATTACTGCCGGTGATTATGGTAGCGAATCGATAGGTCAATGCACCGTTATCTGCAAACACAGGAGCAAGCTGAGTAACGGTTTCAACAGACGAGGCCGGTGCCGATGCACGGGTCAAGACAAGAAATTTTGCAGCATCAGTAATTTGGTTATCAAAAGGTACTGAATGGAATTTTGCGATATTTCTCATCACTAATTGAACTTTCCCACTCGCCATCATCGCCTGATAATCCGAGGATGCTGCGTAGACATCCAAGGCTTTCTCAAACCCGCTCAGATTTTCATAAAACTGGAGTAGAGCAACTGACCCTGCTTGTTCTCCGGTTCCTATTCTGCCAAGTCGTACGAGGAGAGCACCGGCTTTGGACGTGAGGTCATCTATAACGCTACTGGCCTGCTCTACTGCAGTATTGAAATAGTCAGGGGCCGTTTTTGCCACTGTAATAACAACATAATTAGCTTCTGCCATAATTGTTTTCTCCAAAGGAGTTTGCTTACTATTCTATCTAGCTAAATAGGCTAGCCGTTTAATGTTACACGATGTAGCCAAGGGTTTACTGGTTTCGGTTAACCAACATTGTGAAGGCCAGGAAAGGCAATGCCCTCTTTATCGTATTCCAGTTTC
>CAZEKE010000201.1:0-5720 GCA_964512815.1 uncultured Acidiferrobacteraceae bacterium | reverse complement strand
AAGCAGACTCGGTTTTGTGCTCCCCTCGGCCTCGGTCTGGCCGCTCGTGACTGGTGTTGCGATCGGGCTGATTGCTGCGGGAGGTTTTGGCCTGACCCCCCTACTGAAATTGCCAAAAGTCACGGTAATGGGTCTCCTCCGCCAGGAGTGGACTGTGGCCCCGCCTTCGGTGTGGTTATCGATCGGGCTGGTATTTCTCACGTGTGGTGGCCTGGTCCTCTGGCAGGCGAGGGATCCGGTACTGGCCCTATGGGTGCTGGGTCTGACCATCGCGCTGGTAATCGGCCTGACCACCATGGGATGGGTCTTGCTCTGGGGCGTCGGGCGCATCCGGCTGTCCAGCCCGACCCAGCGTTACGTCCTGTCGAGCCTGACCCGCCGTGCGGGTACCGGCACCGTACAGGTCCTTGCATTCGGGTTGGGCATGACCGCCCTGCTGATGGTCACCGTGATGCGTACCGACCTTCTGGAGAGCTGGGTCAGCTCGATTCCACCCGAAACGCCGAACCGGTTTCTGATTAACATTCAACCCAGTGAAGAACGGACGCTGAATGCGTTTCTGACTTCGGAAAAGCTCACAAGTCGTGGCATGTTTCCGATGACACGGGGACGATGGGTCGGACACAATGGCCAGGACATCAATGCCTCTCTATATCGTACTGGGCGGGGACGACGCCTGGCAGCCCGCGAGTTCAACCTGACGTCGGCGGCCACGCTGCCGTCCGGTAATCGTGTCGTGGATGGTGACTGGTGGGTGCCCGAGCAATACGGGGAGAACTTGTTGTCCCTGGAGCGTGAATTTGCTGGCGAACTCGGAATCGCCTTGGGGGACGACCTGACTTTCAGTATTGCCGGTAGTGAGGTGACGGGCCGCGTCGTGAATCTGCGGGAAGTGGCCTGGGACAGCTTTGAAGTGAACTTCTTCGTGGTCTCGTCTCCGGGGCTGCTGGCAAGCCAGCCGAAAACGTTCATTACCAGCTTCTTCATGCCACCTGACAACGCGCGTACGCCGGGTCGGCTACTGGAGCGCTTTCCGTCGGTCACGATGTTTGACGTCGACGCCCTGTTACACCAGGTTCGATCAATCATCCGGCAAGTCAGTGTTGCCGTGCAGTATGTCTTTGTGTTCACGCTGCTCGCTGGTGTCACGACACTGATTGCTGCGGTGCAGGGCAGTACCGTCGAACGCCGCCGGGACGCGGCCATTCTGAGGGCGCTTGGATCCAGTACAGGCCGCCTGTGGTTGGTGCAGTTCTGCGAGTACACTCTGCTGGGGGGGATTGCCGGTCTGCTGGCCGCTGCGTGCTCCGTGATTTCGGCTTCTGTCCTTGCCAGAGAAGTTTTCGGCTTCGTGCTCACTTCCGGATGGTCTGTCTGGGCATTCGGCGTGATCGGGGGTGCGGTAGGAATCGGTACGGTGGGCGCGCTGGCTGTCGTGGGGATCGTCAGGCGCGCACCGCTCAGGAGCCTGGTGCGGTGACCGATTTCCCTGGACAACGCCAGGACCTCACGCGAGGGGCCTGGTTTCTTTCAGGTTTCAAATGAAGACCAAACAGATAAATCTGACCGTCGAAGAAAAATCTCAGCGCTCGCGCCTTAACAACCTGTATCAGGTCGGTCAGACGCCTCTGATGCTGTCCATTGAACGGTCAGTCTGTGGCTGTGACTATGGTGCCACCAGCTGGACGACGCAGTCCGAGGCAGAGCAGATGGTCTCACTGTTGCAGCTCAAACGACAGGCGGTGCTGCTTGATCTAGGATCAGGCGCAGGCTGGCCTGCTCTTTATCTGGCTAAACTTACGGGCTGCGATGTTGCGCTGGTGGATTTGCCGATCGAGGGACTGCGTATCGCCCGTGGACGGGCGCTGTTGGAAAATGAATCCAGCGGTTGCTGGGTTGCGGTCGCTGACGCGGCGGAACTGCCCTTCGCGGCTGCCAGTTTTGATGCGTTGTGCCATTCGGACCTACTCTGTTGCCTGAAGAGAAAGTCGAAGGTGTTGTCTGACTGCAGGCGTGTTCTACGGCGCGGTGGGCGAATGGTTTTCTCGGTGATATCAGTCCTGCCGGGATTGACACCGGCGGACCATCGGCGGGCGGTAAACAGTGGACCGGAGTTCATAGAATCACCTGCCAGCTACCCGGCACTGCTTGCCGAGACCGGCTGGACAGTAATCGAGCAGAGGGATGTCACAGCCGAATTCACGGTGCTGACCCGACAGCGGCTGAATGCCGAAGTTCACCAGAGGTCCGATCTCAAGGTAGAGCAAGGTGCGACCGAGGTCGAAGAGCACATTACCCGGTGCAGGTCGAGATTGTTGGCATTGTCAGAGGGGCTTCTCAAACGGGAGCTTTTCATCGTGAGTCACGGTTAATGAAAGCCAGGACCTGGAGTGCGACCGTCATCCTCGCCACGGGCTTTGTACTGTTGCTCTACAACGGGGGATCGCGATTCACCATGGGCCTGATGTTGAAGCCCATGGCAGATGATCTGAGCTGGAGCCGGGCCACACTGTCGTTGACGGTGACCGTGTTCATGGTGGTCTCAGCGATAGTCCTGCCCTTTATTGGTCGACTCGTTGACCGCTACAACATTCGAACTGTACTCCTGACGTCGCTTCTTTTGTCCAGCGTGAGCATCGCGCTGATGAGTGTGATTCGTACACCGTTACAGGCCATTGTGCTTTACGGTGTACTGTTCGGGCTGGCCACGGCCGGCACCTCGGTGGCGCCCATCGGTGTGATGGTCAGTCGCTGGTTTCCCGAGCGCCTCGGGACGGCAAACAGCATCGCAATCTCAGGAATGGGCATCGGGCAACTGGTCATCATACTGCTGCTCACATCTCAGATCGAGGTCCTGGGCTGGCGCGGTTCTTTTCTGGCCCTGGCAGTTCTCGGGCTGGTGCTGATCGTGCCGCTGATGTTGTTGAAGACCCCACTGACAGCACCCAGGGAACCGGCAGGTGAGAAGGGTTCTCCAGCGGGCAGCGGGTCGCAATGGACCGTTTCAGCCTCTTTGCGTGAACCGAATCTCTGGTATCTCATCGTGATTTATGCGATCTGCGGGTTCCAGGACTTTTTCGTAGCCACCCATGTGGTGGCATACGCCCGCGACCAGGGCGTCGGCGCTGTTCTGTCCGGTAATCTGTATGCTTTGATGGGTCTGGTCGGACTTGCGGGTGTGCTCGCGGCCGGATTAGCATCTGACCGATTCGGCCCGATCCTGCCGACTCTGGTGTGCTTTGTGCTGCGGATCGCCCTATTCGGGGTGGTCATGGTCACCGAATCCGTTTTTGCAATCATCGGTTTTGCCTTGATTTTCGGGTTAACCTTCTGGATCACGGCGCCTTTGACCATTGTCTTCGTCCGCCAGTATTTCGGCACAGCCCACTTGGGTACGCTGACCGGGATTATTGTCATGGTTCACCACGCTGCCGGTGGTCTGGGCGCCTATGTTGGCGGTGCCGCCTATGATCTCTTTGGCAGCTACCAGGTTGTTTTTCAATTGATGCTGATACTCTCTGTTGTCGCGCTGTTGATTCCCTGGTTGGCGGCCAGGACAGGACACTTTGTACCCCGGGTCTAGGCCCGTCCGACTTATTACACGCGTGATTGCGGCCTGCCATGAGGTTGGCGCATCGAGCAGAGGTGCCTTTGCGAGACGCCGCTGTGGCCGTATGATTGGCTGACACGCCGCCACACTAGGGACGGAAATTTGCCACGATCAATGGTTGTCAGCCTGCAGCCGGATGCTGTTGAAGCCGGAGCGACCGTGCTTCGGGACGGCGGTAATGCCGTTGATGCGGCTCTGGCCCTGGCATTCGTACAGACTGTAGTGGACCCCATGATGTGCGGGATCGCTGGGTTCGGCAGCATGCACCTGTATCTTCCACAGGCGGGCGTGCATGAGATCATCGATTTCCACGGACGTGTACCGGCCGCGGCAACGCCGGACATGTGGCAAGACCGGATTCTGGGTGAAACCGAAGACGGCTTCGGTTTCATCCTTGAAGATGCGGTGAATGACATCGGCTACCAGTCCATCACTACGCCAGGAACCTTGAAAGCCTTCTGGCAGGCCCACCGGCGCTTCGGTTCCAGACCCTGGCGTACACTGCTTGAACCGGCGATCCGGTATGCGTCTGACGGCTATGTTGTTACGCCGGGGGTCTATGGCTACTGGACCGGAACGGGTCTGCCGGGAAGAGTCAGCGTGCGGGACAGACTCGGTTTCTGTGCCGATGGACGGCAGGTCTACTTTGATGCAGATGGCCAGGTGAAGCCGATCGGGAGCGTGGTACGCAATCCCGGTCTTGCACAGGCCTACGAGCGGCTTGCCACTGAGGGCGCAGAAATATTCTACACGGGCGATATCGCCCTGCAGATCGATGCGGACATGCAGCGCAACGATGGGCTGCTGAACGGGGATGATCTTGCCGACTATCAGACAGAGTCACACGCGCCTTTGTGGGGTGACTATCGTGGCCTGAAGGTCGCAACCAATCATCCGCCGGGCGGCGGCATCATGGTTATCGAAATGCTCAACATTCTGGAACGATTTGATCTTGCCGCCATGGGACACAATTCGCCGGACTATATCCGTACAGTCGCAGAGGCGATGAAAATTGCCACTGCTGACAAAGACAACCACGTCGGCGACCCGCGCTTCGTGGAGGTGCCGGTCGAGCGGTTGATCAGCAAGGACTATGCGGTACAGCAGGCCGATGCGATCCTGCGTGAGGAGAAGGCGCATGTTGAGCGCCTTCCGCTGAGCGAGTCTCCCGGGACCACCCACCTGTGTGTATCCGACAGCGAAGGCAACATCGTCTCCATGACCCATTCCCTGGGTATGATGTCCGGTGTGATCACCCCGGGACTGGGGTTCATGTACAACGGTTGCATGGGTGTGTTCGATCCCCGCCCAGGCCGGGCCGGCTCCATTGCTCCGGGCAAGTCCCGTTTCAGTTCGATCTGTCCGACCATTCTGTTTGACGGGGATCTTCCTGTTCTGGCACTGGGTGCTCCGGGCGCCACGCAGATTGCGATGGGTGTGCTGCAGACCATATTGAACGTGGTGGATTTTGGCATGACACCCCAGGAGGCCGTTCTCGCACCCCGCTTCTCCGCGACCAGTGACAGTATCACCGTGACGGCCCGTATACCCCGCTACAGCTACGCCGCGCTGGAAGAGGCCGGTTACCGGTTCATTCGCAGCGCTTCAAGTTATGATATTGCTTCCGTGCATGCCATAGGTTTTGACCGGAACCGCGAGCCATCGGGCGGCGCCGACATCGTCTATGGAGCAGGCATGGCGCTGACGGTCTGACGCAGCCGGCGGGAATCGTCAACTGGGGATCTCACGGCTGCGCAGCAGATTGCGCTGAATCTTGCCGCTGACGGTTTTCGGCAGCTCGTTCACGAACTCGATGGACCGGGGATACTTGTAAGGAGCTGTGTACTGTTTCACGTGGTTCTGAAGTTCAGCGACGAGGTCGCGCCTGCTGCTCTCGGATCCCGGATCGGCGAGCACGACGAACGCCTTTACGATCTCTCCCCGTTCCAGGTCCGGTACGCCCACCACCGCGCTCTCCTGAACCTCGGGGTGGCGGATCAACGCGTTTTCGACCTCCTGTGGACCAATCCTGTAGCCTGCCGAGCTGATGATGTCATCCGTACGGCCGACATAGAAAAAATACCCGTCGTCATCCTGGTAAACATTGTCC
>CAZEKE010000200.1:0-5786 GCA_964512815.1 uncultured Acidiferrobacteraceae bacterium | reverse complement strand
TGAACCCGTGGTCCGCTTCTTTCGCCGCAACCTCCTAGTCACCCAGATGGTCGATCAGATTGCTGCGTTTCTCGAGTTCTGGCTGCCACGCTTTGACCTGGAGAACCGCAGTCACCTGATGGTGGCCCTGGGGTGTACGGGCGGTCAGCACCGATCTGTTTTCATCACTGAGGCGCTGGCTTCGCGTTTCCGGTCACGGGAACTAGCCGTCCGGATCGACCATAGAGACCTTTACCCCTTATCGACGAAGGTGTCGGTGTGAAGATCGAAAGCGAAATCGAAGTCATCAACCGGCTCGGCCTGCATGCCCGGGCTTGTGCCAGCCTCGTCAAGGCAGCTGGTGAATTCAGTAGCACCTTTGCCCTGAAACACGATGGTCAGTCGACTGACGCCAAGAGCATCATGGGACTGATGATGCTGGCTGCGACACAGGGCACCCGACTCACTCTGGTGGTAGAGGGCGAGGACTCCGAGCAAGCCGTAATCCGTATCGTGCAGCTCTTTTCCGATCGTTTCGGGGAGGACGAATAGTGTTATCCCTAAGCGGTACCGGTATCGGGCGGGGTATTGCTATTGGCCGCGCCATGGTGCTCGATCACTCACACCGCCAGATACCCGAATTCACCCTTTCCGAAGACGGTGTAGAGGATGAAGTCAGGCGTTTCAGGAACGCTGTCGCCAGGGCAAGGAACGGACTTCTGCAGATTCTGGACTCAATTCCAGCGGATTCCCCACCGGAGACGCGCGCTTTTGTAGACGTCCATCTGCAGATGCTCGATGACCCGGTGATCTCCGAACAGCCAGCAGAGTCGATCCGGCGTGAACGGAAAAACGCCGAATGGTCACTCAGGATCCACGCCGCAACCCTGATTGCGTTCTTTGACGGTATTGAAGACCCTTACCTTCGAAGCAAGAAAAACGACGTCCACCAGGTCGTCGACCGCGTAGTGGCAGAACTGATGGGATACACCATAACCCATCTGAACCGACTGGACGGCGATCTTGACGGTTACGTGATCGTTACTCACGACATCACGCCAGCAGATGCGGTGGCCCTGCACCAGCGCGGCATGACCGCATTCCTGACCAGTCTGGGGGGGCCTATTTCCCACACTTCTATCCTTGCACGCAGCCTGCACATTCCTGCTGTCGTCGGACTGCACGATGAAGTCCGCTACATCCGAAACGACGATCTGCTGATTGTCGATGCTGCGAACAGCTGCATTACCGTGGCGCCCGATGAGCCAGCGGTGGCGGAATTCCGCGACCTCCAGCGGACCCGCGAGAGAGAAATTTCTAAGCTCACACTGCTTCAGCATCGCCAGGCCGTTACCCGGGACGGCATCGAGGTTGCCCTGCTGGCGAACATCGAGCTGCCGGAAGACCTTGATTCACTCGCAAAAGCCAGCGCTGAAGGCGTCGGTCTTTACCGCACTGAATTCCTGTTCATGAACCGGCCGCGCCCCCCAGAAGAAGACGAGCAATTCGAGACCTATTGCCAGGTGCTGGACACCGTCAGCGGACCGGTTACCATAAGGACGCTCGATCTCGGGGCCGACAAGCAGGTTGATGGCGGTCGTACCGACAGCGAGAGAACCATAAATCCAGCGCTTGGGCTTCGAGCGATACGTCTGTGTTTGAACGAACCTGCGCTATTCAAGCCTCAGCTTCGGGCGATTTTCCGCGCTGCGACTCGAGGCAATGCCAGAATCATGATTCCAATGCTGTCCAGCCTTTCCGAGTTGGAACAGGCTCTGGAACTGGTGCGGGAAACCCACCGGGAACTTGCTAAAGAAGGTATCGAATTCAATCCGGACGTCCCGATCGGTGGAATGATCGAGGTGCCGGCCGCAGCGGTAGCTGCGGATCTGTTCGCGCGGAAATTGCAGTTTCTCTCTATCGGAACGAATGATTTGATCCAGTACACCCTTGCAATTGACCGGATTGACGATGAAGTCAACTACCTCTATGACCCACTGCATCCTTCCGTTTTGAGGCTGATCTACCGCGTCATAGAGGCCGGCCGGAGCACGGGTATCCCCGTGTCGATGTGTGGCGAGATGGCCGGTGATCCGGAGCTCACTCGTCTACTGCTGGGTCTGGGTCTGCGGGAATTCAGTATGGAAACTTCCAGCCTGCTGCAGATCAAGCAGCAGATCCTCAATACCACGGTGAGCGATATCGAAAAAACAGCCAAAGACACTTTACAGTGCCTGGAACAGGATCGTTTGCGTAACATGGTTGAGCAGCTCAACATTGACCGGGCGCCTGTACCGTGAGCAGCTGCGCCGGAAACGAACCCTTTGCGCTTCAGGTGCTGGGAAACAGCATGGCGCCGGAATTCCCCGACGGTTGCGTGGTCGTCTCCGAACCGGTTGGAAACCTGCAGAGCGGCAGTTTTGTGATCGCTGAACACGAGGGTGAGGTCATACTGAGACAGCTCGATAGTGACAATGGCCGTTGGGTTCTGAAAGCTCTGGATAAAACACTGCCGGTGTTGGTGATTGACGGGCCCGAGAAAATCAAGGGCGTCGTCATTCAGCGCGCGGGGCCCAAACGCCGGGCCCGGAAGTCATACCTCTAGAGGACCGCGGCTGACGCTAATTGGAATTCTGGGGCACGCGCCGAATACCGTGCTCGACAGCCATGACCGCTGCCTCGACCCGTGAGTGTACGCCGAGTTTGCGCAGAATCGACTTGACGTGAAGCTTGACGGTCCCATCTGAGATATCGAGATGGCGGGCAATGACCTTGTTGCTCTGTCCCTCGGCAAGGTGGCCCAGGATCTCTCGCTCTCGCGGGGTCAGTTCCGTAAACGGCTGGGCTGTCTCTTTGTGCTTTGGTCGATCACCGTTCTTGACCAGGTCTGCCAGTATGCCGGTCAGCGCCGGCGCCACAATCGTGTTGCCGGCAACGATGTCCCGCAGAGCCATCACCAGTTCGTCCGGTTCCATGTCTTTCATCAGGTAACCGCGAGCACCTTTACGCAGTGCCTCAGCGAGATCCTGCTCTTCGGCACTCGTGGTCAACATCACGACGGGGATAGCGGATTTACGGTCTGTGAGCATCTTCAGCACATCCAGTCCACCAATTTCCGGCATCCGAAGGTCCAGCAGTACGACATCCGGAGCCGTCTTGCGGACAACCCGAACAGCGTCCTCTCCACTGCCCAGCGAAGCCACGATCTCGATCCCCCGCCGCTCCAGCAGGCCTTCGAGTCCGGCCCTGAACAGGGCATGGTCGTCAATAAGCAGCGCCTTCATCTTGCTTCCTCGGCCCGCTGTGGGCCTGTAGCCATCTCCGGCGCATTGAATTCGAGGAAAACGGTTGTTCCTTCTCCTGGTTCACTTTCCACTTTGAGTTCAGCACCGATTGCAGCCGCACGCTCGCGCATGATCGACAGACCAAAATGCTCTGAGTCTTCGAGCTGAGCCTCGGTTGTCTCGAAGCCGCTGCCATCGTCCTCTATCACCACCCGGCACCTGCCGACCGGCCCGTAAGTCAACAGCACACGGGCCATACTGGCTTCGCTGTGTTTTCCCGCATTGCGTAGCGACTCTTGGATAATGCGCAGAATCTGTGATTCGGTTTCCGAATCAAAGCGGCTGTCGCGCCACTGATTCTGCAAAACGATCTGCATTCCGAGCTGGTATCTAAATCTCGAGACAGTCTTTTCAATTGCTGGAACGAGGCCCTGGCGATCAAGCGGTGATCGAAAGTGGGCGATAAGGTCCCGCACTTCTGTGTTGGCATCGTCCAGTGTCGCCTGAATTCTCTCCATTTCCTGCCAGAGTGCGGCTTCGTTGTCCTGCCGAAGAGTGTCATCAAGAACTCGTACCTGTATCTTAAGACTAGCCAGTGTCTGAGCGAGTGAATCGTGAAGTTCGTTTGCCAGTCGCGTCCGCTCCTCAAAGCGTAATACCCGACTGGACTCATGTTCCAGCCTGCTCTGCTGTGCTTGTATCTGTGCTTCCTGATCTTCGGCCAGCGATTCCAGCCACTCGGCAAGCCGGTTGATATCGTCAGTCAGACTGTCGGATTCCGTTTCCGATCTTCGTTGCAGGCGTGCAGAAAAATTGCCCTGACGGATCTCTGAGGCCCATTCCCGGATGCTTTGAAGTGACTCTTTCATGCGACGGACACCTGCGGACTGGGTGAACCCTCGGCAACAATCGGGTTGAAGCAGCTTGCACTGGCCCGGTACTTCGTAATAGCTTTGGCCGTCCGGTTTGGTGCTAACCCTGAGGGTCGTTATATCGGCCCACTCAGCCAGTATAAGGTGGCCTTCTGGTGACGACAAACCTTATAGGCGCTCTGCTCGTCCAGGGACAGCCGGGCGTCTGCCGAGGTGTTCTTCACCCGCGGTAAATCTGGCCGGTTGATTTACAGTGTCCCGTCCGGGGGTATGAATCCAGGATCGTTGGGATTGAGAAAGATGAACCTGTTGCTCTCCTCGTTATCCGGCTTTGCGAAGTCCAGAACAGCACCAACGAGAAGATCCGCACTGGCGAGGCCGATCAGAATCTGGACGTCATGCTGGGTATAGACAGTGTCCGTTTCGGCGGGCTCATCGAAGCCCATGGCATAATCGACCGAGCCGTCAGCCTGGCGCTTCGCCGCGATGCGTAAACGCAGGCCCTGCGACGGCGCTGTAGGACTCGAGCGTTTGATCTCGTTCGCGGCCTCTTCGGTGATCCTGAAGGGCCTGGACGATCTTTTGGTGGAACCGGAACTGGTCGACATCAACCTGATCTCTCAGCGGCAGGCGCGGACAAAATCCACGAATCCATTCACCCACGGGTTGTCACGCACTTGGCGTTGGTGGGCGTAGGTCGCCAGCAGATTGCGGTAACAAAAGCCGTCAAGCCGCCCGTCAATACCCTGACCCCGCTTGACCTGCAGCACCAAAGAAGCATCCTCGGCCAGGTTTTCAAGCTGCGAGTAGTGAAACTCATGAACCCGGTAGGCTTTGTCAGGCCGGGCCGCGATTGCGGGCCATGGGTGATTTGGTGCCGCATTGAATACCATATAACCTCTTCCCACGGGCCGGGCCTTGACCACGGCGTCGGCTGGAACAACTCCGACCATGTCAGCCTGTTGACCCCCCCAGCGAATCGTCCGACAAAGATACATCAATCCGCCGCACTCCGCGTAGACCGGACCATCCGCCTCGATGAAACTGCGTACAGCATTCCGCATGGTGCTATTTGCAGACAACTCTTTGAGGAATGATTCCGGGAATCCGCCGCCGAAAAACAGGCCATCAACGTCTGGAAGAGCGCTGTCCTGTAGCGTGTCAAACGGTACCAGCTCGACTCCGGCTTTAGCAAACGCAGCCAGATCATCCGGATAATAGAACCCGAATGCAGAATCGCGAGCAATGCCGATTCGAAGGTCCATCGGACCCGAATACTCAAGATCGGGCACCGCCGGGGCTACAACAGCTGGTGCGGCAGTCAAGTGGAGCAACTGATCAATATTCACACTATCCTCTATCTCGCGTCCGATCTCTCGAATACAGTCCTGGGCCTGATCGAGTTCGCCCGTAGGCACCAGGCCCAGATGACGCTCCTCGATGAGGGTGGACTCCAACCTCGGAATCGCACCGAGTACCGGCAGATCGGTATAACGCTCAACCGCTGCGTGCAGCTTGTTTTCCTGGCGTGGACCCGCTACACGGTTGAGTATCACACCGGCGATTCCGACGCCCGGGTCGAATGCGCTATAGCCGGTCAACAAAGGAGCGATTCCACGGGTTATGCCGGTCACGTCAATGACCAACACAA
>CAZEKE010000199.1:0-2833 GCA_964512815.1 uncultured Acidiferrobacteraceae bacterium | reverse complement strand
TGATTAACCCTGGAACTCCTGCCGGATCCGATCGCCGTGTTGGTTGAGGGTGGGGACCTCAACCGGTCGGTCGCTATCGACCGATACCGGCAGGGCGGCCAGTTCAACGGCCGTGCCGCCGTAGGTCACGGTTTGTTTTTTGAGAAATTCGTGGTTGGACAGGTCTTCGACGCTGCTCAAGCGGCCGTTGGCGATCCGCGCGCTGTCCAGCAGTTCCACTAGGTCCTCCTGGTTGATCTGCCCGAAGACCGCGTTGATGGCCGCGTCCATCTCATCGCGATGGCTGACCCGCGCGCTGTTGTTGATGAATCGCTCGTCTTCAGCCAGTTCCGATTGCCCGAGGACCGACTCGCAGAAAATTCGCCATTCGCGTTCACTCTGAATGGCGATCAGCACCTGATGTCCGTCGAGGGTCAGGTAGGCCCCATACGGGGCAATCAGTGCGTGGGTCAGTCCCATGCGGGCCGGTGCGCGCCCGAGGTAGCGGTGGGCGAGCAGCGGAAAGTTCATGAAGTCCGCCATCACATCGAACATGGAAATCGAAATGTCGATACCCTGGCCGGTCCGGCCGCGCTGGATCAGGGCGCGCAGAATGGCTGAAAAAGCCGTCAGACCCGATGAAATGTCGCAGATAGATATGCCCACCCGTGCTGGATCGGCCTCGGTGCCGCTGACGGCACAGATGCCGCTTTCTGCCTGCACCAGAAAATCGTAGGCCTTTTTCTTTGCCGCCTGGCCGGTTGATCCGTAGCCCGTGATCTCACAGGTGATGAGCTTGGGGTTTTCTCTGCGCAGCAACTCGCCGTCAAAACCGCGCTTCGCCAGCGCGCCGGGCGCAAGGTTGTGCAGGAAGACATCGGCCTGCATGACCATGTTGTGCAGCAGCGTCGCGTCTTCAGTTCGGTTGAGATCGATGCTAACAGATTCCTTGCCGCGATTGAGCCAGGCAAAAAACGAACTCTTGCCATCTGCGCCGTTGTCGTAACCACGGGCAAAATCGCCCTCGCTCCGTTCCACCTTGATGACCCGTGCACCGGCATCGGCCAGCATCAGGGCGCAGTAGGGCGCGGCGACGGCCTGGTCCATGGAGACGACCAGTAGGCCTTCGAGTTCCCGGTTCAGTCCCATCTTGAAAGGTGCCCGGGTGTCGGGCTGCAAGGCAGTTCAGTCATCAGAATCCACTCTGTATCTGTCAAAGCTGGTCATGGGCTAAACGTCTTCGGTGTGTAGCACGTTCGGCTGAGTCATATGGAGCCACGGATTGCGGGCATCTTATTTTACGGATTTCCTGTTGGATTCACGCGGTCTGTGACCGGATTTCGGCATCAAACTGGCCCATTCTGTCCATTGTTTCGGACAGGGTCGCTGAACGAAAGTCAAAAATCAGCTCGTCAACGCCGAGCCTGGCGTAGGTCTCAATATCGCCCACGATCTGGGCCGGACTGCCTGAGAAAGGCTGCCGGTCCACTCCCTTTCCCCCACGCCGCCCCTTGTCATAGAGGGGAGCCTTGAAACAGATGGTCAGATCGGCGTAGTCCCGTCGCTCGGCGTCGGTTAGCCGCCGCAACTCGTCACAGGCACGGGAGAACTCGGCCGGACGCAGCGGCACGGCCGGGTTCGCACCGACGGGGTGCCAGCCGTCCGCCAGACGGGCGACCCGTCTAAGGGCAGGACGGCTGTGCCCGCCGACCCAGATCGGCGGATGGGGATTCTGTACGGGTTTGGGCAGGGCATGCAGGGCATCGAAACGATAGAAAGCACCTTCGAAACGAGCGGGTTCCTCGGTCCACAGGGTCTTGAAGATCCGCAGATATTCATCGGTCAGGGCACCGCGGCGCTCGAATTCGGAACAGCCCAGGGACTCGATCTCTTCACGCATCCAGCCGACACCTATGCCGACGGTGACTCGGCCTTTGGACAGAACGTCTATGGTCGCCAACGTTTTTGCCGCGAGTACCGGGTTACGGTGGGGCACGATCATGACACTGGTAATCAGCCGCAGGCGGGATGTCCGGCCGGCGACAAAGGCCATGAGCGAGAGTTGCTCGAGGGCTTCTGCCTCTCCGGGAAACTCTCCCCCGACCGTATAGGGGTAACGGGATTCGACTGTTGCCGGGAAAACGACGTGGTCGGCGATCACCGTAGAGTCGAAGGAAAGTCGTTCCGCTTCGGCGACCATCGCCACCAGCGAGTCGGGGTCTGCAGTCGGTCCCCGGGTGGGCAGGTAAAAACCGTAGCGCATTGCGTGGTCCTCGGTGGTCGGACGCCGGCGAAGTGCGGCGAACCCTTGGCAGGAAACTACTGTACCTTCGCGGTCCGGGCAACCGCTGTTGGGCTCACGGTGTCCAGGACCGAGTCGATTACCGCCGGCAGAGACTCAACCGTTTGCAACGAGATCGATACAGGTGATCTCGTTGCGCGAACCCAGTCGCATCGCCGGTCCCCATGTGCCGGTTCCCGGAGACACGTACAGGCGGCAGTTTCCACGGCTGTGCAGACCGCGAATGATGCGGAACTGCTGGCGGACCAGCCAGTTGAAGGGGAAGATCTGACCATTGTGTGTGTGACCGCAGAGCATCAGATCGATTCCGGAGTCGACGGCAGCATCCCAGCCGAGCGGCCTGTGGTAGAGCAGCACCTTGAAGCATGCCGGTTCCAGCTCGATATTGGCGAGTTCACGGCGGACCTGGTCCTTGTCTTCGGCATCGTCGATGCCGATCAGCTGCAGTCCGTCCAGGCTGACGCTGCGGTTGCGGAGCACGATGACACCGGCGCCTTCGAGCAGAGGGACAGCCCGGTCCAGCCCGGCGTAACGTTCGTGATTGCCGATGGA
>CAZEKE010000198.1:0-7702 GCA_964512815.1 uncultured Acidiferrobacteraceae bacterium | reverse complement strand
ATCGCACGCCCGGTGTCCGACTGGGTGCATACTTCGACCGACTCGACCGCGGTTGCCTCTGACGCAGCCTGCGCGATTGCGGCATCGCGGGCCTCTCCAGGTGCCGTGGCGACTCTGGTTCTGCCGGCCGACACAGCCTGGGGACGGTCGAATGGTCCAGCCAAGACCGCTTCTCCCTCCCAAGCAGCCGCGCCTGACCCTTCTGCTGTACACGATTGCGCGCGTGCACTGCGTTCGGGAGAACCCGCGATGCTTCTGCTTGGCGGCAGGGCGCTGCGGGTCGCACCACTCGAGACGGCCGGCCGCATAGCCGTTGGAACGGGTGCTGCCTTGCGGTCGGAACTGATGGCGGCGAGGACCGAGCGGGGTTCTGGCCGAGTCAGCATTGAGCGTATTCCCTACCCGGTCGAACAGGCAGTTGGTGTTCTGAAAAACGTGCGCCATCTGATTCTGGTCGGTACCGTGTCTCCCGTCGCATTTTTTGCCTACCCGGATAAGCCAAGCCTGTTGGCGTCGTCCGACTGCCGGATACACCCACTGGCTGGTCCTGCAGATGACCAGTCGGCCGCGCTGGAGTGGCTGGCTGACGAACTAGGGGTAGGCGATGCGGTACCGGAACTGCAGGCAGCGCAGCGTCCCGGTCTGGTCAGCGGAGCACTGACAGTCAAGTCGATTGGTTCGGCGATCGGGCATCTGTTGCCTGAGAATGCCATCATCTGTGATGAGTCCGTCACCTCCGGGCGCGGACTGCATCCGTTTACCCGGGGCTGTGCTCCCCACGACTGGCTGTCGGGAACCGGCGGTGCGATCGGCCGCGGGCTGCCCGAGGCAACCGGTGCCGCTGTCGCCTGTCCCGACCGACCCGTGCTCTGTCTTTCCGGAGACGGCAGCGCCATGTACACGCTCCAGGCGCTGTGGACGCAGGCAAGGGAGAACCTGGATGTGACCACGGTTATTTTCAGCAACCGTTCTTACGCGATCCTCCACGGAGAGTTGCGGAATGTTGGAGCAACTCCGGGCCCCAAAGCCCACGACATGTTCGATCTCGACCGTCCGAACCTGGACTGGACCGCGCTTGCCAAGGGCATGGGCGTGGAAGCGGTGCGGGTAGACACCGCAGAGCAGTTCAATAAGGCCCTTGAGGCCGCTTTTGCCACACAAGGGCCAATGCTGATCGAAGCAGTGATCTAGGACACTTCAGAAGCGATTCAGGCTTCGGCGTCGTCTGCGGGGATGATCTGGCCAAGGTTCTGACCCTGCTCGACCAGCTGGTCAACCTGCACATCGAGAGATTCTATTCGGCCGGAGACAGGAGCGTTGAGATCATGCTCCATCTTCATGGCTTCGATCACCAGTAAAGGCGTCTTCTCTATGACCTCATCGCCCGTGGCGGCAAGCACCTTGATGACCCGGCCTGTCATCGATGCTGTCAGCGTGCCGGAGTGCGCTTCTGTGTGGTGTCTTCGCTCCGAGGTGGCGGTGTTGACGGTGTTAAAGCGGCCGTTGATCCCCATATGGAGCGTCGTGCCGGACCACACCGCGACGACCCTGAAGTGATGGTCATTGACGGAAACCCGAAAATCGTGATCTGAATCTGGCCGGCCGGAGACCCGGTAAAGGACATCGTCGATCTCGGTCTCCAGTGCCTTTCCGTTGGGACTGCAGGTGACCTCAGTGAGCTGCCTGTTCAACTCAAAGCTCAGAATTAGTACGGCCGGAAGGTTCAGTCTCCAGCCGTCGGATGCGAACCATGATGAGTGTTGTCGAAAACTAGCTGCTGCATCGCTACGGTTCTTTGCCCTGGTGTTCTGCCACAGGCAGAAACAGGCAATCGAAAGAACCACCGGCGGTGCCACATCGTCCGGCTCTGAGAGTTCAGCCAGGCAGCGTTCAATCAGGCGCGTATCGGCCGTTCCGTTTCGAACATCCCGATGACGGCTGAGACTCGAGAGCAGCGGCAGGTTGGTCTTGACTCCCGCTATGCTCGACGCATCGAGCACCTGGCCCAGACGTTCCCAGCACGCGGTGCTGTCGCTGTCACGAACCGCAAGTTTTGCGATCATAGGATCATAGTCGATACCGACACGGTCTCCTTTACGGACGCCGCTGTCTATGCGGATGTCTGGCCCGGGTTCCGGAAACTTCAAAAAAGCCAGTGTTCCGGCATCCGGCAGGAACTGGTTCTGGGTGTCTTCGGCATAGATGCGAGCTTCAATTGCGTGACCGACAGAGCTGATCTGCGCCTGTTTTTTCGGCAACGGTTCACCGGCAGCGATCCGGAATTGCCATTCGACTAGATCTATGTCGGTAATCATTTCCGTCACCGGGTGCTCGACCTGCAGACGGGTGTTCATCTCCATAAAAAAGAATTCCGAGCCTTCGACCAGGAACTCGATCGTTCCAGCGCCTACATAGCCGATCGCTTCGGATAGCTTGAGTGCGGCATCGGTCAGCTTGTCCCGGAGGTGATCGGGCAGGCAGCGAGCGGGCGCTTCTTCGACGACTTTCTGGTGGCGGCGCTGAATAGAGCAGTCACGGTCAAAAAGATGGACGGCATTGCCGTGACTGTCGGCAAATATCTGAACCTCGATGTGGCGTGGCCGTTCTACATAGTGCTCGAGCAGCAAACGCTCGTCAGCAAATGCCAGGCGTGCTTCTCGTCGACTGGGTTCGATCAACTTGCCCAGTTCGTCCGGGTTGCCCGCGATTCGTATTCCTTTACCGCCACCCCCGGCAACCGGTTTGATGATTACGGGGTAGCCTATGCTGTTCGCCTCAGCTACCAGTCGCTGCCGGCTCTGCTCATCGCCGTGATAGCCGCTGAGCACGGGTATACCGGCCTCGATCGCAGCCTGCCGGGCGTGGCCTTTGTCGGCCATCATGCGGATCGCTTCTACTGGTGGACCGACGAAGGTGAAACCTGCCTTCTGACAGGCTGCGGCAAAGTCCGGATTTTCAGAGAGAAAGCCATAGCCGGGGTGAATGCTGTCTGCCCGGGCAGACCTGGCAGCGTCGAGGATTTTATCCGGTCTAAGATAACTCTCGATGGCGCTGGCCGGGCCGATGTATACCGCCTCATCAGCTAGTTCGGTGTGCAAGGCATCCTGGTCGGCTTCGGAGTAGACGGCGATGGTGCGAATCCCCATCTTCCGGGCCGTTCGGATGATCCGGCAGGCAATCTCGCCCCGATTGGCGACCAATATGGCGCCTAGCATCAGATGTCAGCGGTCCAAGCAGGTTTACGTTTGTTCAGAAAAGCATCGATGCCTTCGTGGGCTTCCTCGGTAGCCCGTACGTCGGCGATCAGCTGCGCAGTCCAGACTGCCGGGTCCTCGTCGTCCTGGCCCCGGCGGAGCCGAAACAGCAACTCCTTGGCTGTTAGCTGGGCCGACGGGCCACCTGCCAGAAGCTGGTCGAGGAGCGTGTCGATCCGCTGCGGCAGCTCGTCATGCGGAACGACTTCGTGAACCAGGCCCACCCGGTGTGCCGTGAAGGCGTCGAAACGTTCGCCGCTGAGAAAGTAACGCCGGGCCGCACGCTGTCCGATAGCGTTGACAACAAAAGGACTGATGACGGCGGGTATGAGTCCCAGTCGGACTTCCGAGAGTGAAAATACTGCGCGTTCGGAGGCCACAGCGATGTCGCAGGCAGCCACCAGTCCCACACCGCCACCGAATGCGGCGCCGTTGACGACCGCGATCGTGGGACGTGGAAACCGGTCCAGAGCGGTCATCATGACGGCCAGCTGATCGGCATCGGCGCGGTTTTCTTCGTAGCTGTAATCGGCTGCCCGGCGCATCCAGTTGAGATCGCCGCCCGCAGAAAAGCTTCGCCCGGCACCGCTTAGTAGGAGAACCCGGACGGTCGGTTCCCCGGAGAGGTCCTTGAGCGCACTGTCCAGTTCGGCAATGAGTTGATCGTCAAAGGCGTTGTGCACCTCCGGTCGGTTGAGGGTAAGGCGGGCAATTCCGCGGTCGTCCTTTTCGAGATTCAGATATTGCATTTGGGCTACATCCTGAATACACCGTAGCGGGTGGTTTTGGTGGGTGCGTTGAGCGCAGCGGAGAGGCCGAGTGCAACGACCCGGCGTGTATCGGCGGGATCGATAACCCCATCGTCCCACAACCGGGCGCTGGCGTAGAAGGGATGGCCTTCGGTTTCATACTGTTCGAGAATTTTGGTCCTGAAGACAGCGTCCTCTTCCTCGCTGGCGGTTCGGCCGGACCGCCTGGCGTTGTCTTTTCGGACTTGGGAGAGAACCGAGGCAGCCTGTTCGCCGCCCATGACGGAAATACGAGCATTGGGCCACATCCAGAGGAAGCGCGGATCGTAAGCGCGGCCGCACATGCCATAATTTCCAGCACCGAAACTGCCGCCCACAATCACAGTGAATCGAGGAACCTTGGAGCAGGCGACGGCGGTGACCATCTTGGCGCCATCCCGTGCGATGCCCTGGTTCTCGTACTGCCGCCCCACCATGAACCCTGTGATGTTCTGTAGGAAAAGCAGCGGGATGTTCCGCTGACTGCAGAGCTCGATAAAGTGCGTGCCTTTTAGAGCCGACTCTGAAAACAAGATCCCATTGTTGGCAACGATGCCGATCGAATGGCCGTGAATACGGGCAAATGCGCAGACTAGCGTGGTCCCGTAGCGGGCCTTGAACTCGTTGAATTCGCTGCTGTCGACCAGTCGACAGATCACTTCCCGGATATCGTAGGGTTTCCGGGGATTATCCGGAATGACACCGTAGATCTCATTGGGGTCATAGAGCGGGTCGACCGGGGTCTGGGTACGGATGCCCGACGGAGTCCGAGGTGGAAGGTCCGAGACGATCTGCCGAGTGATCTCGATCGCGTGCAGATCATCGTCGGCCAGATAGTCGGCAACACCAGAAAGCCGGGTGTGAACATCGGCCCCGCCCAGTTCTTCGGAGCTGACCTCTTCACCGGTGGCGGCTTTGACCAGCGGCGGTCCACCGAGGAAGATCGTGCCCTGATTGCGGACGATGACGGCCTGGTCCGACATGGCCGGTACATAGGCTCCGCCCGCCGTACAGGAACCCATGACAACCGCAATCTGCGCGATACCGTTTGCAGACATGTTTGCCTGGTTGAAGAAAATCCGGCCGAAATGATCCCGATCCGGGAACACTTCGTCCTGCCTGGGCAGAAAGGCGCCCCCGGAATCGACTAGGTAGATGCAGGGCAGGCGGTTTTCGGCAGCAATTCTCTGGGCACGGAGATGTTTTTTGACCGTAATCGGAAAGTACGTGCCGCCCTTGACCGTGGCATCGTTTGCGATCACCACGCATTCGTGACCGGTCACCCGTCCCACACCCGTCAACAGTCCACCGGACGGGACGTTTCCGTCGTACATGCCCCAGCCCGCCAGTTGCGACAGTTCGAGGAACGGTGCGCCCGGGTCCAGCAGTCGGTTGACCCGGTCGCGGGGAAGGAGCTTGCCTCGGTCTAGATGTTTCTGTCTGGCCCGCTCATCGCCGCCGTGGGAGACGCTTTCAACGGCATCGCGCAATTCACTGATCCTGGCCAGCATTCCATCGCGGTTGCGCTGGAATTCGGGGGTCGTCGTATCTAGCCCACTGCTGAAGGCTGCCATGATGGTCGGGTGCTCTACCCGATCAGTCGATTTTTTCGAATGCCATGGCGGTGGCCTCGCCGCCGCCTATGCACAGGGAGGCGACGCCCCGGCGCATGTCGTACCGCTGAAGAGCCGCGAGCAGGGTGACGATGATGCGCGCACCCGATGCGCCGATGGGATGGCCGAGCGCACAGGCGCCACCATGCAGATTGACTCGCTCGTGGTCCAGTTCGAGATCGCGCATCGCAGCCATCGTGACCACGGCGAAGGCTTCATTGACTTCGTAAAGATCGACGTTGCTCGCCTGCCAGTTGAGTTGTTCCAGCAGTGCCCGGATCGCGAAAACCGGGGCGGTCGTAAAGAGGCCTGGTTCGTGGGCGAAACTGGTATGTCCCAGGATCTTTGCGAGCGGTACATGGCCGCCTTTTTCAGCATCCGACAGGCGCATCACCACGAGGGCGGCAGCACCATCCGATATGGAACTTGAGTTTGCCGCTGTCACCGTGCCGCTTTTACGGAATGCCGGTTTCAGGCGTGGGATGTTTTCCACGTTTCCCTTGAGAGGCTGTTCGTCCGTGTCTACCAGCCAGTCATCGTTGCGTGACTGCACTTTCACGGCAGTGATTTCGTTTTCGAAAGCACCGTTCTCGATGGCTTCCTTGGCCCTGGTCAGGGATTCAATGGCAAAGTCATCCTGGTCTTCCCGGGTGAACCCGTAGCGCTCGGCACAGTCTTCGGCAAACGATCCCATCAGCTTCCCGGTGTCATAGGCGTCCTCGAGTCCATCGAGAAACATATGGTCAACCAGTTCACCGTGTCCGAGCCGGTAACCGCCTCTGGCCTTGGGCAGCAGAAACGGTGCGTTGCTCATACTCTCCTGACCGCCGGCGACGACCGTCCGCACGCTGCCCGAGGCGACCAGGTCATGTGCCAGCATGACTGACTTCATTCCTGAACCACACATCTTGTTGATCGTTGTACAGGCTACACCCAGTGGCAGGCCGGCCCCCAGAGCTGCCTGCCGGGCAGGCGCCTGCCCCTGTCCGGCAGGTAGAACACAGCCCATCCGGACTTCGTCCACTGTCTCGGGCGTGAGTCCGGAGCGTTCGACTGCGCTGTCGATTGCCGTGGCACCCAGCTGTGGTGCAGGTACTTTAGCGAGGCTGCCCTGAAAGCCACCCAGCGGAGTGCGGGCAGCGCCTGTAATGACGATCGGATCTTCAGGCATCGGGTTTTCTGCTGGTCATCCAGTGTTTTTGAACAGTTCCCGGCCGATCAGCATGCGCCGGATCTCGTTGGTACCAGCGCCAATCTCGTAGAGCTTGGCATCACGTAGCAGCCGGCCGGTTGGATAGTCGTTGATATAACCGTTACCGCCCAATACCTGAATCGCCTCCAGGGCCATCCAAGTCGCTTTCTCAGAGGAGTAGAGTATCGCGCCGGCCGCATCCTTACGAGTGGTTTCTCCACGGTCACAGGCGGCGGCGACGGCGTATACATAGGCCCGGCAGGCGTTCATGGTGGTGTACATGTCGGCCAGTTTCCCTTGCATCAGCTGGAATTCTCCGATCGGCTGACCGAACTGTTTGCGGTCATGGACGTAGGGGAGTACGTTGTCCATACAGGCCTGCATGATACCCAACGGGCCGCCGGAAAGAACGACACGTTCATAATCGAGGCCACTCATGAGTACTCTGACACCACCGTTAAGTTGACCCAGAACGTTCTCTTCTGGGACGGCACAGTCCTCGAATATCAGTTCTGAAGTGTTGGATCCACGCATGCCCAGCTTGTCCAGTTTTTGTCCAGTAGAAAAACCGGAGAATGTTTTCTCCACCAGAAAGGCCGTGATGCCTTCCGGTCCTGCGTGGGGTTCGGTCTTGGCGTAGATCACCAGCACATCCGCGTCCGGCCCGTTAGTAATCCACATTTTGTTGCCGTTCAGAAGAAACCCGTCGTCGACCCGCTCGGCCTGAAGACGCATGCTGACCACATCGGAACCGCTGCCGGGCTCACTCATCGCGAGTGCTCCCACGTGCTCACCGCTGATCAGGCGCGGGAGATAACGGGCTTTCTGCTCGTCACTGCCATTGCGCCGGATCTG
>CAZEKE010000197.1:0-3312 GCA_964512815.1 uncultured Acidiferrobacteraceae bacterium | reverse complement strand
ATGTTTGTCCCCCGAGTTCGGCGAGTTGTCCGGTTTTTCCGCCAGGTGCCGCGCAGGCATCGAGTACGCGGCAGTTGTCGAGGGTCCCCAGCAGTAGAGGGCTGAGCTGAGCTGCTGCATCCTGAACAGATACATCACCGTCAGCGAATCCTGGAAGTATGGAGACCGAAAGAGGTTTCTGTAGGGTCACGGCCCAAGGGCTGAGATTTGAAGGTTCAGCGCTCAACCCGGCTCTTTTCAACTGTGCCAGATAGCCTTGTCTGGAACTGTGGCGCGGGTTGACGCGTAGGGACAATGGCGGATGATCGTTAAAACTAGACAGGATATCCTCCCAGTCATCTGGCCAGGCCCTGCGTACTGCAGCCAGCAACCACTCTGGTGTGGCGTGGCGGTATTGTGCATCTGCTGCGAGGCCGGGATTCGGATCGCGCAGGTGGGTGCGCAGGACACCATTCACCAGCGGGCTGCGGTGTCTGTGGCCCAGTATGCCGGCGGCTTCCACGGTGCTGGCGGTAATCGCGTATTCCGGCGCGTCTAGATGGTTATACTGATACAGTGCGCACAACATCAGATTTTCAAGAATCGACTCACGCCGCTGGAGCGGTTTATGCAGCCTGTGCCGGAGGAGGGGCCGGTAACGATAGACCCATCGAATACTGCCCCAGGCTATCTCACGTGTCTCGGGCCAATCCCTGCGCTGGATACTACGTAGCCTTTTCCTAGCGGCACTGTCGAGGGCTCTTCCACGGGACAGCACGTCGTTTACGATGGTTGCTGCAACGGCGCAGACCTCAGCGGTTGGCATGGGTCAAATCACAGTCGAAGCGTTGCCCGGCCCGAATCCGGAATCCATTGAGAAACTGGCCGACAGCCAGTGGTTTTCGGCCCGGCGCCTGTAACTGTAGAAGGTCCAGTGTGCCGTCGCCGGTCTGAACCCGAAGCACGTTACTGTTTGCCTGGATAACGCTGCCAGGAGAAGCCATGGTGCGGTCCGGTCCCAGACCGGCTTGAAGGACGAGCAGGGTCTCACCGTCTAGAACAGCCCGGGCCAAAGGCCGTGGATTAAATGCCCGGATTCGCCTTTCCAGTACAGCTGCGGGCAGCTGCCAGTTCAACCAGGATTCAGCCCGGCTGATCTTTTTTGCTGTGCACGCCCTTTCCGACGCTTGCGGCTGCGGCGGGCAGTTCCCTTGGGCGATGTGGGGCAAAAGCCTGATCAGTTCTGCTGCACCCAGATCGGCCAGTCGAAGATCAAGAGACGCCGCGGTATCAGTGTCGAACACCGGTGTGTGTGCCTGCGACAGAATCCCACCCGTATCCAACCCCTCATCCATTTTCATCACGGTGATGCCGGTTTCAGAATCGCCTGCCTCGATCGTTCGTTGAATCGGCGCGGCACCACGCCAGCGTGGGAGCAATGAGGCATGCACGTTGATGCAACCCAGAGTCGGGACGTTGAGAATCGTCTTGGGCAGGATCAGGCCGTACGCGACAACAATCAGGATATCTGGTGACAGAGCGGTCAGTTGGTCGGCTTCATCGACGAGTCGCAGTGGCTGCCTAACCGGGAGGTTCTGTTCTAGCGCCGTTAATTTGACAGGACTCTGCTGCAGCCTGCGGCCACGACCGGAAGGTCGATCGGGCTGTGTGTACACAGCCAGAATTTCGGTCGACGAATTGAGCAGGGCCTTCAGGCTTACTGTGGCAAACTGAGGGGTTCCTGCAAATACTGCACGAAGGGGCACGGGTAAAGAGTAGTTCGAACGGTTCAGTAAACGACGGCCTTGTTGTGCCGGTCGCTGTTACTGTTACCTCGTTCTTCCTTCAGCAGACGTTTGCGGATCCGATCCTGTTTGAGGCGTGACAGGTAGTCGACGAAGACCTTACCTTCCAAATGGTCCATTTCATGCTGGATACAGACTGAAAGCAGCTCACTGGCTTCCACTTTGAAGGGGTTGCCTTCACGATCCAGGGCTGCTATCACGACGTTCTCAGCCCGGCGCACTGGTGCCACGACCCCGGGGACCGAAAGGCAGCCTTCCTCGCTTTCGGTCTCGCCGTCACGTTCTTCGATGACCGGGTTGATAAACACCATCAAATGGTCTCTGTGTTCGGAGACGTCCAGCACAATCACCCGCTTGTGCACATTAACCTGGGTCGCTGCCAAGCCTATGCCCGGCGCCTTGTACATGGTTTCAGCCATGTCATCCACCAGCCGGATGATTGTCTGATCAACCGTGTCGACCATTTTGGCCCTTTTCCGCAGTCGGGGGTCCGGGTAGAACAGAATGTCAAGCAGTGCCATCAGGGCCTTTGCGTGAGAACTGTGACTTTGTTCTCTTGGAATGGAACCATCATTACCTCTAAACTAGGCGTCATCGAATTCGAAAACCCGGGAGCCTGAACCGTGAATTCTAGCCGAATTACCCGCACGGCTACAGTCGTCGTCTCGTGATCAACGAGAGATCTGGGCGGGACGGACGGGAAACCGGTGCGGGAGTTACAGGCGGATGATCAAAGTATTCTTGCGGTTAATCACGGCGGTCCTTCTGTTAACAGGAGCCTTGGTCCACGCCGGCGAACTCGTCCTCAAGTCCGGGTCTCCCGTTATCTATACAGTAAAGGAAGGAGATACCCTGTGGAACATCGCATCACGTTTTCTTGTTGAGCCCTGGCGGTGGCCGGAAATTCTTTTCCGAAATCCCCAGATCGAGGACCCCGAGCAACTCTACGCCGGCGATGTGCTGATCCTGGGTTCCCACAGCGACGGCGTAAATCTGAAAGTACTCCGGGTTGAGAAATTGACTCCGCAGGTCCGCGTTGTCTCCGAGCGAAAACCGGTGCCCAGCATCGCCCCTGATGTGATTCAGCCTTTTCTGGTTTATCCACAAATGCTCGAAAAGCAGCAGTTGAGAGGTGCGGGTCGTGTGATTATTGGGGTTGAGGGAGATATTGTCCTGGGCCAATTCCATCGATTTTACGCGCAGCACCTGCCCAATTCTGACAACGGGCGTTACCGCATCGTTCGTCCCGGAAACTCGTTCTCAAATCCCGAGACAGGCGAGAATCTGGGAACTCCAGCCAGGCATCTAGGGACAGCAAGTTTGATCTCCAGTGGATCGATCGGTACGCTGGAAATCACTGAGAGCCGGGAAGAAATTCAACCCGGTGATCTGTTGCTGCCAGTGGCAGAAGAAGTCAGTTTGCCTTATTTTTTCCCACGTAAACCGGATAACGAGGTATCGGGGTACATCGTCGGAATCAATGATGGGCTCAGCGAGGTGGGTGTGTTGTCAGTCGTGATTGTCTCTT
>CAZEKE010000196.1:0-3791 GCA_964512815.1 uncultured Acidiferrobacteraceae bacterium | reverse complement strand
AAGGGTGTTTTCAATGTGATGCTGGCCCTTGTCATCGTCCAATGGGCGTTGTATGCGCGAACGGCGCGGGGCGTCGCGCTTACTGAGCGTCGCAAAGAATACGTCGAATCGGCCCAGTGCCTTGGCCTGAGCACCCCCCGGGTGATACTGGCCCACATATTGCCGAACTGCCTGCCATCATTGATCGTTATCGCGACGCTTGAAGTTGCCGGTGCAATATCCCTGGAAGCCACGCTCAGCTTTCTGGGCTTAGGCCTGCCGATAACCAAGCCCTCGCTCGGTCTATTGATTTCAAACGGATTTGACTATCTTCTGTCAGGTTATCCATGGATCAGCATTCTGCCCGGAGTTGCACTGTTGATAACCGTCTTTGCAATTAATCTCGTTGGGGACCAGCTTCGTGACATTCTTAATCCGAGGCTGCGCCGATGACAGGCAACCAGGTGCTTTCCGTACGAAACCTCGACACCCGTTTTCAGACCCAGGCGGGTGAGATCATAGCTGTCGACGATGTCAGTTTCGATCTGAAGAAAGGTGAAATACTCGGCCTTGTCGGAGAATCCGGATCGGGAAAATCCGTCACCGGATTCTCTATCATGGGGCTGATCGACGAGCCCGGGAAAATACACGGTGGGCAGATTCGGTTCAAAGGTGAAGACCTGATCAATGCCGGTGACAAACGATACGACCGACTTCGCGGCCGTGAGATCGCGATGATTTTTCAGGATCCGATGATGACCCTGAATCCTTTGCTACGCATCGACACGCAAATGATCGAAGCCATTCTCGCGCACGAGGCTGTCAGCAGAGAATCCGCCCGCCAGCGGGCGCGCGAAGCGCTAGTTATGGTGGGCATTTCTTCACCGGACGAAAGACTTCGCGCCTATCCCCATCAGTTCTCGGGAGGGATGCGCCAGCGGGTCGTGATCGCGATCTCTATGCTTCATGCACCAGACATCATCATTGCCGACGAGCCGACAACCGCTCTCGATGTCACTATTCAGGCGCAAATTCTCTATGAAATGCAGAAACTTCGGCAAAATCACAGCGTATCCATAATCTGGATCACACACGATTTATCGGTGATATCTGCGCTTGCCGACCGTGTTTGTGTCATGTATGCCGGGACCCTGGTTGAACAGGGTCCGATCGATGATGTCCTCGATCGTCCAACACATCCCTATACGAAAGGGCTGATCCAATCGGTTCCCAACCGTAACTCAACGGGCGAACGGTTGGTCCAGATACCGGGTGTGATGCCGACCATGATCAACCCGGCTCCGGGTTGCCGTTTCATGGATCGCTGTGTACACGCCAAGAAAAAGTGTGCCGACGAACCCGCACTGTTCCAGCCGGAAGATGATCGGCAGGTTCGGTGTCACTACCCCTTGGCGCATTGAACAATGAATAGTCCATTAATCGAGCTTCGTGGGGTTTCCAAACAGTTCACCAAGAAATTGGATGTGACCGCTAAGATTGCCCGTACCATGGGATTCAGCGTGAGCGAGGAGACCATTCACGCTGTGGAAAATGTCAGTCTCTCAGTTGATTCAGGTACTGTGCTCGGGCTCGTCGGGGAATCGGGCTGTGGAAAATCGACACTTGGACGCGTCGTTTCCGGGATCTACCCACCGAGCCAGGGCACAGTGTCATACCGCGGCCGTGTGGTGTCGGATCTGCAGCCGTCCGGCAAAGTCGACTACACCCTTGCGGTTCAGATGATTTTCCAGGACCCGTTCAGTTCACTGAACCCCAGGCAGAAAGTCGGTCAGATCATTGCCGAGGCGCCTCGTATCCACGGCTTATGGGCACCGTCAGAGATCGATACAAAACTCAATGAAGTGATGGAACGGGTGGGGCTGGACCCAAATTTCAAACATCGTTATCCCCACCAGTTTTCGGGGGGGCAAAGACAACGTATCGGCATCGCACGGGCCCTGGCCGTTGGGCCCGTATTTATTGTCTGTGATGAGGCAGTTGCGTCGCTGGATGTCTCGATACAGGCCCAGATACTCAACCTGTTCATGGATCTTCGTGAGGAACTGGAACTGACGTACTTATTCATCAGCCATGACCTGGGTGTTGTACGTCACCTGTCGGATCATGTGGCCATCATGTACCTCGGACGCATCGTAGAGCGCGCCCCGAAAACCGAATTATTTGAGACGCCCAACCACCCCTACACCAAAGCCCTTCTGACTGAAATACCGGACATTCAGACTCGGCACAGAACGTTTGAACCCATTAAAGGAGAAATCCCGTCACCTTTAGACCCGCCATCCGGATGCGTGTTTCATCCAAGATGCCCTTCGGCAACAAAAAGGTGTCAGCAGGAAGCGCCTTCCCTGGTTGAAATCGCACCCCAGAGAATGTCCGCCTGCCATCTGAACGATTAATTCGAAATCAGATCACCTTCACGATTGAAGAACCGGCTTACCGTTGTTGATCCAATTTACTTCCACACCTGCTCTGCAATCCGCAGCCAGTTGCCTCCCAGAATATTGCACACATCGGAGTCGCTGTATCCCTTCTTGAGTAATGCCTCTGTAAAATGCGGCATCTGCTCCGGTTGGGTATAGCTGATCTCTGACCAGGGCACATCGCCGGGGGCAGGGGGGTTCCAGGCGCTGGGCGATGTTTCTTCGGGTGCATAGACATGGTCGTTCCCGAAGCCGACATGATCGGCGCCTATCATTTGCACCAGATAATCGACGTGCCTGATCTGGTTTTCTGTGGAGCTGTCGTTGTTCCCAAGGAAAAGACCAACGCCATTGACCCCAACCACACCGCCGGTGCTGGCGCATTTCTTGATTTGATCATCCAGGATATTTCTGGGGTGATCATTCAACGCTTTGGGATTTGAGTGACTGAACACAACGGGCGATGTTGAAACATCCATCACGTCCATTGTGGTGTTGTAGCCCGTGTGACTGCAGTCCACGACCATCCCCACTCGGTTCATTTCCTGCACAAGACTTACACCAAGGTGGGATAGTCCGCTATCCATGCGCTCCTTGCATCCGTCACCTATGGGATTACGAAGGTTGTACGCCATGAGCATATGCCGGATACCCAGCCGGTAGTAGACATCAACCATCTGCACATTGGATTCGATAGGGTTTGTGCCCTGGAAATGAAAAACAATGGCGAGCTTGTTCTCCTTTTTTGCGCGCTTTATGTCGGCCACACTATCGACCAGTACAAATTTATCGTCATGCGATCGGTAATACGCTCTCTCTTGTGCAATTTTATGAATGGCCTCGGACAAACTCGTACGGTCTCCGCCAAGGGTCAGCGACAAAACATCGTGACCGGCTTCTTTCATTCTGGATAAATGTTTGACCCTGATATCGGGTTTAGCCTCTCTGCTCCACGGCAACGTGTTGTCCCACACATAGGCATCCTGATGAACTTTCGAAGCTTCAGCAGAAGCACCCCATTTAGCAGCCAGGTCCTGTAAATCTTCACTCATGGTTTTCTCCAGTTAGCATGGTTGTTGTTATATTGGAAATTGTAGTTTGATGTGCATCCTGATACCAGAATCGAGGATCTTTATATCGCGATAAGGGCGTCAGTTCCCTGATTCAGATTGACAATACCAAGCTGTCCTTGGCTGCGGCGTAGCTATTTAAAGGCGGCGAGAAGCGTGACTGTATTAGGTGGGTGTTGCTGTTTTGGGGCGGGTTTAGTTTGACCCTTGTGTACCGTAATCGGCAATACAGGTGCCGAGAGCCCACTGCATTCAGTTGCTCACAGAGGTAGAAAGGAAGATTTGGTGGAGCGGAGGAGGA
>CAZEKE010000195.1:0-4364 GCA_964512815.1 uncultured Acidiferrobacteraceae bacterium | reverse complement strand
CGACGAAAACCTGTCGGAGCAACGCAAACTCAGCGTGATGCGGACGCTCGCCAACACGCTGGACGCGTGTCTCCGGTTACTTCATCCGATCATGCCTTTCATAACAGAAACACTCTGGCAACGGGTAGCGGACCGAAGCGGGTCCACCGGGTCCACCATCATGACCCAGCCATACCCCGTCAAAAATGCTGCCCTGATCGATGACGAAGCGCTGAGAGATCTCGAGTGGGTACAGGCACTGATCTCCAGCCTGCGCAATATCCGCGGCGAGATGAATATCGATCCGCAACGGCGGCTACCCGTACTCCTGCAGGGTGGTGAGCCGACCGACCGCGACCGTACAACAGTCTTCAGTTCATTGCTCATTGAATTGGGGCGGTTGGACAGTATTCAGTTCACGAACGGTGACGAGGTTCCTGAAAGTGCAACCGCACTGGTTGGTTCCTTGACCGTGCTGGTGCCGCTCGGTGCCGTCATCGACCGCAACGCAGAACTGGCACGGCTGACCCGGGAGATCACCAAACTCAGGAAGGACCTTCAGCGCGCTGAGGACAAACTCGCCAACCGCAGCTTCGTCGACAAAGCCCCTGCAGAGATCGTGGCTCGAGAAGAGGAGCGGGCCGCTTTCATGACCCGCTCCATCGCTCAACTCGAAGCGCAACAAAAACGGGTCGAGGGGCTCTAAGATCCTGCTCTCAGAACACTCTGGGTATTTGACAATATGGCAACGGCCGCAGTTTCGGTGCGGAGAATACCGGAACCGAGAGTGACCATCGTGGCGCCGGCTGCCCGAAGCCGGTTGATCTCGGCTGAACCGAAACCCCCTTCGGGTCCCACCAGCAGAACCACTTCGTCCAGGTCGCCTGCTGTAAGTTCAGCCACCGGGCCGCCGGCCAGATCAGCCACAAGCACAATCTGCCGTGCACTTTGTTCTCTGTTCGCGATTGTCTCAACGCTCTCAGAGGAATGAATTTTCGGTATCCAGGCCCGGTGGCACTGCTTGCAGGCCTCGATCATGATTCTCTCCCATCGGGCGGCAGCGTTTTCACCGGGTTTTACTGTACTCCGTAGACACGATAACGGCGTGTAGTCGGATATCCCCAGTTGGGTCGCCATATCCAGCAGTATGGACTGCCTATCTCCTTTGGGTACCGCACTCATCAGGTGGATTCGCGGCAGGTACTCGCTGACGTGCAGGTAATCTGTAAGCTCCAGTCCCACCTTCGGGGGCCGGTCCTTGATGCTCATTACGCGACCAGCAGCTGTGGTGCCGGCCCCGTCAAATACAGTGACATGGTCACCGACTCTGAGTCGCCTCGACCCGGCCAGGTGCCTGGACTCGTCAGTTGTAAGATCCAGCGCCGCGGGCTGATCCTTCAGTCCGGGGCTGAAGAACCACGGTGCGGCAGTCACTGGGGTCCCGAAAGATAAACGTCATAGCGGAGCGCCCGGCCTGGCACCTCAAAATCTGGTGAGCCAGTCAGAGGCCGTGCCGAACGCGGACGTTTTACGACCATACGCCGGCCGGCACAAGTCTGCGCCAGGTCCGCCAGGGCTTTGGCATCGGGATCAAGACCAACCAGCCCGCGCAGCAGTTCCAGTTCCTTGCGGGGTGCTGCGTGGTGGACCCCGCGGTCCGGAAACATCGGGTCGAGATAGACCACATCCGCCTTTGGAAGCTCTTTCAACAGCAGCCGGCTGTCACCGCAGTGCACTTTGATCGAGCCCACACCTGAAACCAGCTCCAGAGACTCGACTGCATCCCTCAAAAGCTCGGCCAGAACCGGGGAGCGTTCCACCGCTGTCACCTGACGCCCCAGCCAGGCCAGATGTAAAGCGTCCCGCCCCAGACCGGCAGTGGCATCAAAAACGGTTCGACAGTTTCGTCCCGTCGCCCGAGCCAGCAGGTCCCGGCCCCTGCCCGGCGCCCTCGGCCTGAGAGGATTGATGCTGACCGGCCGTGTACGGGACTGGTAAAGATCTCGGATAGCGAGCTGATCTACAGCCACCTCGAGAACGAACCGGTATCCCTCGACCCTGTTTGTTGTGAGTGGCAGGCCGATCCGCGATGCAATTTCCCGAGCCCTGGTTTCCGCCGCGACCTGAGCGGGTCTCACAATGGTATGGTTCATAACGAATTCGCTCGGGTAGTTCTTTGACAACAGGTCGTCGGTTCGGCTACAAGTGACGACAATACCAGACCAGCTAGAGTGAATATGAACCATGGGATTCCTTGATGGCAAACAGGTGCTCATTACCGGACTCGCGAGTGATCGGTCCATAGCCTGGGGAATCGCCCAGGCTATGCACAGGCAGGGTGCGAAACTGGCTTTTACTTACCAAAATGAAAAACTCAAGACCAGAGTAGAAAAATTCGCTGCAACCCTCGGTTCCGACCTTACCCTGCCCTGCGACGTCGGCAGCGATACCGCAATCGATGCGCTGTTTGAGACTCTTGGACAGAGCTGGGGTGGCCTGGACGCCCTGGTTCACTCAATTGCCTATGCACCACGCGAGCAACTCGACGGACTCTATCTGGACGCAGTAACCCGGGAAGGGTTCAATACGGCCCACGAAATCAGCTCATACAGTTTTGCAGCTCTAGCCCGAAGCGCTCTGCCGATGATGCGGGACCGCAACGCCGCTCTGCTCACACTCACCTATATCGGTTCGCAGCGTTCGATGCCGGCCTACAATGTGATGGGCCTTGCCAAAGCCAGCCTGGAAGCCAATGTTCGCTACCTAGCGCAATCCCTGGGGCCGCAGGGAATTCGAGTCAACGGTATTTCGGCCGGCCCGATCAGGACGCTCGCCGCCTCAGGTATCAAAGGCTTCAAGAAAATGATGGGCTTCTACGACAATACAGCACCTTTGGGCCGTGGTGTCAGCATCGATGAAGTCGGCAACACGGCAGCATTCCTGTGTTCGGACCTGGCCTCTGGAATCACTGGGGAAATCACGTATGTGGACGGTGGTTTCAACAGCGTAGGCATTAGCCCTCACTTTGCCAATCTGACCTGAGATCCGGCTCGCTGGACGGAATATCGTCAGCTTTTTTAAACAGTTACAGCTGCTCTTCGTTGATCTGAACGTTTGCCCGTTGCCGCAGGCCCCGACGCCAGCCCAGAACAAGGTCGGTACCGCGCCTTGAAAGCAGCATTCGCTCCACGGCGAGTCGTTGCTCGTCGCTCATCGCTGCCGGATCCCCATAAACAACATTTTCCAGACGGAAGACAGCAAACCGTGCAGGACTGATCCGCTCGCCCCCATAAGTGACACTGCCGCCATTCGGTTCTGCCAGTTCATAGACCCTGGCTGCAATCGCCTGTTCCAGAGGCTCAAACAGGCTTTCCTGCTCCTCAGGCAGTCTGACACTGCCCAGCTGTTTGTCATGCAGCAGCTGGTCCCAATCGGCACCAGAACGCAGCTGATCCAGCAGTGCCTGACCTTCGATGTCCATTGTGGCCGATGCCTGCTGTTCACGCAGCTGCTTTTCGATTTCAGGCTTCGCTTCGTCCAGAGACATTTGACGGCGTTCCTCATACTCAAGCTTACGTAAGGCGACCAGCGTATCCGCATCGAGTTCGATCAGTTCACTGTTCAGCCCGTCAACCAGGACTTCATCATTAAATGCGGCATCCCTAACCGCTTTTACAGCGGCGATCCCTTCACCATCATCAAGCGTAAACCATTCACTACGTCTGAGCGCCAGACCCAGTTGTTCAGCGGCAGGGTCCAGCGACTCGGGCTGTTCAAATACGACATTACCGAAAATCTCTGCCAGCTCGTTGAACTGCTCCTCAGCTCGAAGCCGAAGGACCTCTTTCTCAATCTCTTCACGCACCTCATCGAAGGGCTGAACCTTCGACTGTGTGACCTTGTCCAGCTGAATGACGTGAAATCCGTACTCGGTTCTCACGGGATCACTAATATCTCCTTCTTGCAGTGAAAAAACCGTTTCCTCAAACGGTTTGACCATTGTTCCGGGTCTCACGACACCTAGTTTTCCACCCAGCTTGGCTGAACCGGGGTCTTCGGAGTACTTCTCCGCGAGGTCAGGGAACGACTCACCACCCCGAGCGCGACTGGTAAGTTCAGTGGCTTTGGTCCTGGCCTTGTCAACAACAGCCTCGTCTGCCCCCGCTTCAACTTTGATCAGAATGTGACTGGCGCTGCGACTACCGGGTTGAACAAATCGGTTGGGATTATCATCGTAAACAGCACGAAGTTCAGACTCGTCCGCCCCCAGGTTTTCGGCGAGTTCGTCCACCGACAACTGCAGATATTCTGCCTGGATTCTGGCAGGCATGAAATAAGCCTCCCGGGTGTACTCATACTCTTTCGTTCACGACGCCTCGGACTCC
>CAZEKE010000194.1:0-2795 GCA_964512815.1 uncultured Acidiferrobacteraceae bacterium | reverse complement strand
GCAGAGAACAAGGCCTGGTGAAACACAGGTGTGAGCGGAGCGCCTTGACCGCCGAGAGCAATGTCGCCTGATCGAAAATCGTTAACGGTCGTGATGCCTGTGCGCGCCGCGATGACTGCACCGCTGCCAAGCTGGACGGAGAAAGGACGGGCAGCGTTCGGGCGATGGCGGACAGTCTGCCCGTGAGAGCCTATTGCCTTAATGGTTCCGTTGCCGGAGGCCTTAATCAGTGCCAGCGCCGCGTCGGCGAAGGCTTCTCCCAATGCAACATCCAGGGCATAGACGTCGTCCAGGCGGTCTGCTGATCCATCGACGGCCGCACGAATGCAGCCTGTAAGGGATTTGTCGATTGGAACAGCCAGGCTGTGCAGAAGCCGGGTTGAAGATTCTGTGATGCTCACCAGCGCCGCATCGATTGCATCGGAACTGGTGCCACTCATCAGGCCGATGTATAACTCGCCCGTGGCGTTCATGGAACTATGGTGTTGGATGATCGACTGAGAGATCGGCCAGTTAGAACAACTGGAGGAACGCCCGGAATTTGTTCAGGCACCGATCAGTCGGTCAAGCCGTTCAGACAGTATTTTCGCCCTGGCAATAAACTCCGGTCGTGCAGCCTTTGCTAATGGTTGGACGCGAGGCAGTTTGGCCTTGAGGGGATTGACGGGCTTCTTGTCGATGTGCAGTTCGTAATGCAGGTGAGGTCCAGTAGACAGGCCAGTGCTGCCAATATGGCCGATGACTTGCCCCTGTTCGATGCGCTGACCCGACCGGATATTGCGTCCAAACTTTGATAGGTGAGCGTACAATGTGCGGTATCTGCTCCCATGTCTGAGAATGACGGTCCTGCCATAGGCACCTTTGTTCCCGGCAAACACGACCGTACCATCCGCAGTCGCTACTACCGGGTCGCCGGTTCGGCCTTTGTAATCCAGTGCGCGGTGTGGCCGCCAACGCTTCAATATGGGGTGGTAACGGCGCAAGGAATAGCCGGAAGTTATTTGACCCGTTCGCGTAGGCGAGCGTAAAAAGACGCCGGCGAGACTGGTTCCGTCCAGTGAGTAATACCGGGCCTCGCCCGATTTCTCGACGTGCCTGATCGCCTGGTAGGTTTTTCCGGACAACACCAGACCGACAGCAAGAATCGGGCCGGTCGAGATCTTCTGGTTGTTCAGAAAACGTTCTTCGTAGATCACGCTGTACTGGTCGCCAGGTCGAATATCTCTGGCAAAGTCGACCTGCCAGCTGAATATCGAGGCGAGACCGTGAAGCAGTTGGTCACTGAGCCCGTTTCGCTGCCCACTTTCGTAGAGCGATGAAGTGATCGTCCCGGAAACTTCACGTTGCCTGATATCGAAGGTTTGGGTGAGGGTTTCGAACCGGTAACGTTCGTTTTCTCGCCAGACCTTCAGGGTTTTCTGCCGGCTTTGCTCATAGCGCAACTCAACAAGGCGGTGGTCTGCATCGAGGTGGAATTTAAGGTGTGGTCCGGTGCGCAGTCGTGCAAGAATCTTCCCTTCTGGGTGGCTGGCAATATGAATCGCCACTGCCGGGTCAAGCCCAGTGTTCTTGAATATTCGGGCGAGCGAGTCGCCACGTTTGATTTCAATATCAGTCCAGTCCTTGTCGGGCTCTGAAGAGATATCGGAGAGTGATTCAGCAGAGGTGGCTTGTTCCGAAAGGGGCGCTCTCAGTGGAGGTACGATTGCCGCTGTCGATCTGGAATCTGGGGAGCTGTTCGTCGGTAGGGCGAAGGAACGAAAGTCAATGATAATTTCAGGTGCCACGGGCTCCGGCGTCTGTAGGGCGCTGAGTGCGGACGGATCGACCGGATGATTCGCTGTGCCGAATGGGGGTTCTGTGAACTCGATAGTTGTAGCGGGGCCGCTCGAACTCGAAAGAAAATCTAAAGGGGCTGCCTTGGTGTTGTCCTCCAAGCTCTCTTTGCGGGTTTCGAGCACCTGGATGATCTGGGATTTCAGCTTCTTATCGGGGTCTTCGCCGCTGACCGTTGGATTAGTCGAGGCATCGGGCCTACTGCCAAGCCAGATGCCTATACCAATCAGGACGATGAGTCCAGCGATCCAGTGGGCGTTTCCCAGAATGTTGCGCGAAGGGCGGCTGGGGACGGGGTGAAGCAGATAACGCAGATCTGACTGGTAGAGAGAGCGCGGCTTCGGCATTGCGAAAAGGGTCTCTGGAGCACCCGAAGGTGGTTCCGGATTAATGTACTGTAGCGTGATTTTATCCTTTCGTCAAAACAGCTTCGGTGAACTAATTAAAGTGCAGTTTCAGTAAATTCATGCGGATTATTTTGCGGGCAATTCGGGAATTTCCGGCAGTCCAGCTGCACGCCTTGGGCAACGCCACATTTCAGCAAAGATCATGTTAAGGGTGATGTGTAGTAGTTTCGATTGCCAGGTTACAGCAGCCGCGGCCTGAAGTCGTTCGGTTAGAATGCCACTCCCTTGAAGATTGACCATCCAAAGTAAATGTCTGGCAGCGACATCGACCAAGCACTGGACCAGTTGCGTCGAGGAGCAGAAGAGATTCTGCTGGAGTCGGAACTGGTAGAGCGGCTGCAGAGCGGCCAACCGATGAGAGTCAAGGTTGGGTTCGATCCGACTGCGCCGGACCTGCATCTGGGCCATACGGTTTTGATCAACAAGATGCGCCAGTTCCAGGAACTGGGGCACGAGATCGTTTTCTTGATCGGCGATTTCACCGGGATGATCGGTGATCCAAGTGGTAAGAACGCGACCCGCCCGCCGCTTACCCGTGAAGAGATCGAAGAC
>CAZEKE010000193.1:0-5644 GCA_964512815.1 uncultured Acidiferrobacteraceae bacterium | reverse complement strand
CGCTCCCAACCACGCCAGCACTTTGATCGATTTTCTGCAGAACTGCATAGACGGCCTGATGATCGGGTCTTCGTATGCGCTGCTTGCGATCGGTTTCACGCTTATCTTTGGTGTGATGCGCCGTCTCAATCTCTCCTATGGCCCGTCGATCATGCTCGGGGCGTTCTGCGGTACTTTCGTCTACCTTGAATTCCAGGCCGGTCACCTGCTGGTCGCTGTCGCGACCGTTGTGGGGGCCGTAGTGGCCGGTATTTATATCGAACGTCTGTGCTTCTGGGCGATTCGCCAGGGTGCGGCACTGGCCTCCATGGTGTCCAGCTTTGCCATCTGGATGCAACTCGAAGAGCTAATCACGCTTCTATTCCCTGAACGTACCTACCGGTTTCCACCGCTGGCCGAATCCGTATCGATTGACCTCGGCCCGTTTTTTTTCAGGGCTGAAAACCTGATTATGTTCGCCTGTGCTGCGGTACTCATGGTGCTGCTGCACGTGCTGCTCTACCGGACCCGGTTCGGGCTTGCCTTGCGGGCGCTTTCTGAGAATCCACTGGCCGCGCGCTTCATGGGCATCAACGTCCAGTGGATCATCTTCCTCGCGTTTGCCTTGGCCTCCGCACTCGGCGGCGTCGCCGCTTATCTTATTGTCGGCACCGATGGCCAAATCACGCCAATGTTCGGCCTCTGGGCCACTTTCAAGGGGCTGATCGCCATGATGCTCGGCGGCATGGGATCGGTACCCGGAGCGATCCTCGGGGGCCTGCTGCTAGGCGTGATCGAAACGCAGAGCGTCTGGTACCTGGGCACCGAGTTCCGGGATCTCACGGCCTATATGGTGCTGTTTGTTTTTCTGGTGCTGCGCCCCGGCGGCCTGATGGGGCAGCACACCGTGAGGCGGGAGCAGGCGGCCTATCGCCGCGTCTGAGGCATGGACACCTACCTGATTTCAGTACTCTCCAACATCGGCATGCTGGCATTCATTGCGCTTTCCGCCTATCTGCTACTGCTGGTCGGTGAAATCTCGTTTGGCCAGCAGGCGTTTTTCGCGATCAGCGCTTACGCCTCTGGAATAGCGACTGCCATGTGGGGCTGGCCGTTCTGGCTGGGCCTGGTCTGGGGCAGTTTATTCGGCGGAGTTGCCGCAGTGCTGGTTGCGGTCCCGACGCTGCGGCTGCGGGGCCTGTATTTCTCCATCGCGACCCTAGCATTTGCCGAGATGGTCCGCCTGCTCTTCGAAATATTCACCTACCAGGTAGAAATTGATGGCGAACTGGTAGGCCCTGACGGCTCGGAGGGATTCCGTGATATCCGTCTAATTTATGAACAGGACATATCGGCGTTCGAGTACATGTGCATCATTTATGCCGTGCTGTTTCTCGTTCTGGCGGGTTTCATTCTGCTGGAGCGTTCGCGCCTAGGCGCCATCTTTCGGATGATCGGTGAAGATACGATGCTGACGGAAATGCAGGGCCTCAACACGATCGCCTACAAGTTGCTCGCCGCAGCCATGGCCGGTGTCATCGCCGGGGCCGGAGGCGCCCTTTATGCCCACCTCGCGACCTATGTAGAGCCCAAGATCTTTAATGTGATGCTGGGAGTTCACAGCCTGGCGTATGGACTGATAGGCGGACTCGGAACGGCTTTAGGGCCGCTGATCGGCGTGGCCATCGATATCGGCTTTCTGGAATCGGTACGGGCGATTTCAGGGTACCGCATGATGGTATTTGGCGGATTGGTGGCGGTGCTGCTGATCGTCAGACCGCGAGGCATTCTCGATGAGGCCACCGTGCACTGGATCCGCCAACGCTGGCGACAGGCGCGTCATGCTCCGGATTGAAAAACTGTCAATCGCCTTCGGCGGTGTCGAGGCACTGGCCGGGCTTGACCTTGAAGTCCCAGCCGGTACGGTACTTGGTCTGATCGGGCCCAATGGATCCGGCAAGACAACGCTGTTTAACGTGCTGACCGGGGTTTATCCGGCAGACACGGGCCGTATCTATCTACGCGACAGTGAAATCAGTCGCTGCAAAACAGAGCAGATTGTCCGTCTGGGTGTGGCGCGGACCTTTCAGAACCTGCGCTTGTATAGACGGATGACCGTGTTCGATAACGTCCGGGTCGCACAGCACAGTTTGCCGGGCACACACTTTGCACAGGGGCTACTCGGCCGAAGCCCACAGGAAAATCAAAGGCGTGAGGCGGTCCGGCAGATGCTCGAGTTGACCGGCCTGTCTGAACAGGCTGACCAGCTTGCAGGCGGCCTGCCGCTGCCCCTACAGCGCCGGCTTGAACTCGCCCGAGCTCTGATTCGCCAACCCGACCTTCTGCTCCTCGATGAGCCCGCAGGCGGTATGACACCGGCGGAGACTTCTGCCATGGTGGATCTCATCCATAAGGTTGCTTCGCCAGACCGGACCATGATCGTCATCGAACACAAGATGGACCTTCTGTCGGAACTGTGCCAGCGGATGTGCGTACTCAACTTCGGGCGCAAAATTGCCGAGGGGGAACCGCAGCAAGTGCTGGAACATCCGGATGTTCTGGAGGCTTACCTTGGCCGGAGTCCATCCAGTGCTTGAGATTTACGACCTCGAGGTCCGCTACGGTCATATCCGGGCCGTTCAGGGAATATCGATACGCGTTGATGAAGGCGACATTGTTGCCCTGATTGGCGGCAATGGGGCCGGCAAAAGCACCATCATGCACACGGTCTGCGGAATCCAGCCCAGCGCAGGTGGCAAGATCCTGTTTGCCGGCGAAGATATTACTGGTTTTCCATCGCACCGGATCATCCAGCGGGGTCTAGTGCAGGTACCCGAGGGGCGCCTCATATTCGGCTCCCTCACCATTGAAGAGAACCTGCGACTCGGCGCTTACGGTGCGAGCGGGCCACGCTCCGAAAACCAGGACATCGAACGGGTACTGACGTACTTTCCGATGTTGAAAGACCGGCTTGGCGAACGGGGTTCGGCCTTGAGTGGCGGTCAGGCACAGATGCTGGCTCTCGCCAGGGCGCTGATGGCTAGACCGAAGCTGCTGATGCTGGATGAACCCGCCTTGGGGCTCGCACCGGTCGCGGTACTGGAGGTCTATGCCTTGGTCGAAGAACTCCGTAAAACCGGCGTCACAATTCTGCTCGTCGAGCAGAACGTGCGCCAGGCACTGGCTGTAGCGAGAAAGGGATATATCATCGAGAACGGCCAGATCATGCTGGGCGGTGAGGCCGATTATCTGTCCCGTCACGAACTCCTGACCAAGACCTACTTGGGCCTGAATCGCCAGAGCAGCGCTTAAGGGTTCCGGAGTCACGACAACCGATTGTTATCTACCTATACTTGAAAGCTGCATAGATAACGAAACACCGGCCGGGAGAACCAAAAGAATGAGCTTAGATTCTGCTGACACGGCAGCGCAGGCTGTCCTGACCCGACTTAAAGCAGACGTAAGCGGGTGCGACTCAGGCACCCTCCGTCTGCTGCTCACTGAGGCGAGAAGCCATAATGGCTGGCAGGACCGTCCGGTCGAAGACTCTTTGCTCGGGGAACTCTACGAGATCATGCGCTGGGGCCCCACCAGCGGAAACAGTTCTCCCGCGCGGATCGTTTTCCTGAAAACGGCTGAAGCCAAGGCCCGCCTGGAGCCGGCGCTCAAGCCCAACAACGTTGAAAAGACGCTGGCTGCCCCCGTCACGGCCATCATCGCTCACGACAGGGCGTTCTGGGAAAACGCTGAGAAATTGTTTCCGCACAACCCCGCCGTACAACTCGCCTTCAAGGAAAACCCTGCCGGCGCCGAGACCACGGCATTTCGCAACGGCACGCTGCAGGGTGCCTATTTCATGATCGCGGCCCGGGCTGTGGGTCTCGATTGCGGGCCCATGTCGGGTTTCGACAATGCGCTCGTCGATGAAGTTTTCTTTGCCGGGACCACGCTTCGCTCCAACTTTCTGTGCAACCTGGGCTATGGGGACATCTCCAAAGTCATGAAGCGGTCGCCGCGACTGGCGTTCGATGAGGCCTGCGAGATTTTGTAGACCGACCAGGTTTTCTCGGACCCGTCACGCGCAGGTCTGATCCCCCTGGATGTGGCCCTGGCATTTTCATCTGCCTTAATCCCACCCGTCGGCCTGTCGGTCGTGAGTGATGCCGTCAGTGCAGTGATCCTCAAGCCAACAGCACCTGAACGCTGCTCTTGCGTTCACCCATGAACAGCCGGTTCCAGCGGAACGTGCTACCGGTTGTCTGCCTGGCGACCCTCGCCGCGGGCATCTGGGTCGGCACGAGGCTGCCCCTTTTTGTCGATGCCCCGTCACCGACTGCAAACGGCATCGTATTTGACAACCCGAAAACGATCGGCCCGTTCCATCTGATTGATCAGGATAAAAGACCGTTTTCGACGCAAAACTTTCTGGACCACTGGTCGCTGGTCTACTTTGGATTCAGCCACTGCGGCACACCGTGCATAGACACCCTGGCCGAGTTACACGGCCTGGTGAAAAAACTCGTTGCTGAAGACCAGGTCTCCGTACAGCCGATTTTTGTCTCGGTAGATCCGGATCGCGACACGCCGGAAAGGCTGGCGGCTTTTCTCCCAACGATCAGCCCAATGCTGATTGGCGTCACGGGCGAGAAAGAGCAGATCAGGCACCTCGCCGCCCAACTCGCGGCACCTTTTGACATTCATGCTGGAACCAGCGATACCTACCGGGTTGATCACTCTAACAACATCCTGCTCGTCAACCCGGCGGGCGGGTTTCAGGCGATCCTAACACCGCCGCATGACGCGACGCGGCTTGCCGCAGATTTCTCAGCCATTGCCCTCTGGCAACAGTCAAAGAACTGATACATTAGAGTGGGCTCAGTGACAGAAAAGCACCAGCCGGTTACGCAACACAAATTGGACAAATGGCACTTTCCGAAGCTGGGCGAGCCGACCGGGCTTTGAATCGTCGATCACAACGTAAGCCACGTTTGAGAATTCGCTTTCGGCGACTGATACGATCCATGGCGCGTCGGCGGCGAGCCGCTGCAGCGCATCCACGTCATTGTGCATGACGATCAGGCGGTCGTCCGGGCTCGCCCGGGTCAAGCTGGAGTGCATCTTGAGATAGGAGCGGACCCAGACGTTACGGAAACTCGACCCCTCGCGCAGCACAGCACCGGCGAGCAGACCCGCAACAAAAAGACCCATCAGCAGGCCTGTCAGCTGGATGCCGTACCTTGGATTCATGCCGGAGATGTTCTTTCCTTAGGTACTGCCATTATCATAATATTATGGGGGTTTTGTACTGGAGGAGGAATGAACAATGGCAACTCTTCGCCATCTCTGCGTCAGTGCTGTGGCTGGTGCCCTAGCGTTGATTCTGTGTTCCGCACATGCTGCGGAAAAGAAATCTGCCAAGGTCGAATGTACGCCAAGCGAGGAAAAGCTGGTCTACGATTGTATGGTGATGCTGAGCAGCAAAAAGTCGGGTGACATGATTGCCAATGCAGAATTTACGGGTGGCGCCGATATGCCATCCATGCCCATGGCCCACAACGTTGAACCGGTGGCCGCGCACAACGCCGGCAACGGTATGTACCACGTCCAGATCACTCTGGAGATGTACGGTGAGTGGGCGCTCAAACTCGAGTTCACCAAGCCTGGT
>CAZEKE010000192.1:0-2597 GCA_964512815.1 uncultured Acidiferrobacteraceae bacterium | reverse complement strand
CACAGGCCATTCTGGGCCAGTCGGCGACCCCAGAGACCGTAGCCGCTTTTCGTGCCGAGTTGGGAATAGACCGACCGGCGCCGGAGCGATACTTTGAATGGCTGCGCGGTATGTTGCCCGGCGACATGGGCAAGTCGCTGGCGAACAAGAGAGAGATTTCGGAGTTGGTTGGTGTAAGGCTGTCGAACACGCTCTTTCTGGGAGGGTTTGCGGCAGCTATTGCAGTACCGCTGTCACTCGTGCTTGGGCTGCTGGCTGCTCTTTACCGAAACAGTATTTTCGATCGTGGCGTCAATCTCTTTACACTGACCTCGATCTCCTTCCCGGAATTCTTTGTCGCCTATATACTGATTCTCCTGATGTCTGTGAAGGCAGGTTGGTTCCCGGGTATCTCGAATGTCAGCAAGGATCTCCCACTGGGGGATAAACTGTTTCGCACCTTGCTGCCCGCGGCAACCCTGACGCTGGTCGTCGTCGCCCATATGATGCGAATGACGCGGGCCGCGATCATCAATCTGCTGTCCAGCCCTTATATCGAGATGGCTCACCTCAAAGGTATTCGACCAGCACGCGTGATACTGCACCACGCGCTGCCCAACGCCTGGGGTCCGGTCGTCAACGTGATCGCACTAAATCTTGCCTATCTGGTGGTTGGTGTAGTGATCGTAGAGGTGGTCTTCGTCTATCCAGGGCTGGGACAGTTGCTGGTGGACAGTGTTTCAAAACGGGACGTACCCGTGGTTCAGGCCTGTTCGATGATCTTCGCCGGAGTGTACATCCTGCTTAATCTGCTTGCGGATATCATTTCGATAGTAACCAATCCTCGTCTGCTGCATCCGAGATGATCGGGTAACGACCGTGTATAAGGAGTTTCTAAGTATCCCGTTGAGTGCCAAGCTCGGGCTGATCGTGATTGCGGTCTATCTGTTTGTGGCCTTGTTCGCTCCGGTCATTGCGCCGTACAGCGAGACTGAGATACTCGGCGGTGCCTACGAAGTATGGTCGAAAAAGTATCTTCTGGGGACCGACAATCTAGGGCGGGATATGCTGTCGCGGCTTATCTATGGTGCCCGCAATACCATCGGTATTGCCCTCGCCGCGGTAGTGCTCGCTTTCCTAATTGGCGGGGCCATGGGGATGTTGGTAGCGATCCTGGGTGGCTGGTACGACACGGTGATCAGCCGGATTGTGGATATCCTGATGGCGGTTCCCAGTCTGGTCTTTGCTTTGCTGATTTTGACCATAATGGGCACTTCCATACCGACTCTCGTGCTCGTGATCGCGGTGCTCGATAGCACCCGTGTTTTCCGGATTACACGCGCCGCAGCGATGAATATTGCAGTAATGGATTTTGTGGAAGTTGCCCGACTGCGGGGTGAAGGTCTGGGCTGGGTGATTCGCAAAGAGATTCTTCCGAACATCACAGCACCCTTGCTGGCCGAGTTCGGATTGCGTTTCTGTTTCGTGTTCCTGTTTATTGCAGCACTCAGTTTTCTCGGTCTAGGTATACAGCCGCCTACTGCGGACTGGGGATCGATGGTTCGCGACAATGCAACACTGATCAATTATGACGATATCACGCCCTTGCTCCCGGCTGCGGCCATAGCGCTGCTCACCGTTGGAGTCAATTTTGTCGTTGATTGGCTGTTGCATACCTCAAGCGGACTGAGGAATGATTGACAGATAGTGACGCCCAGAAGAATCTGTTGCTGGGAGCGCACGCCAGGGAACGCGGTCTATCTATAATTGAGCATTGAGCTGAACCACAAAAAGGGAGTAAGGGTATGACCCTGGTCCGATATGACACGCACGAATCCGTCGCCGTGCTCACGGTGGATAATCCACCTGTCAATGCGTTGAGCCCCGGCGTCCCCAAAGGCATCGTCGAGGGTGTTTGCCGCGCCAATTCTGACAGCAATGTACACGCTATCGTCCTCGTCGGAGCAGGGCGGGGTTTTATCGCCGGTGCCGATATTCGCTTTTTCTCAAAACCCTGGCCTGAGGGTGAGGAAAAGCTTTCGCACGTCATCAAAAGCTTCGAGGATAGTTCCAAGCCGGTCGTGGCCGCCATACATGGGCACGCGCTAGGAGGAGGTCTGGAACTGGCGATGAGCTGTCACTATCGAGTTATCGTGCCGAAGGCAAATGTCGGTCAGCCAGAAGTCAAACTCGGGATTCCTCCTGGTGCGGGAGGAACTCAGCGGCTGCCAAGGTTGGCGGGCGTCTCAGCAGCACTGGACATAATCGTGTCCGGGGATCCTGTTTCGGCTACCCGTGCCCGGGAACTGGGTATCGTAGACGAGGTGATCGAGGGCGAATTGGTTGACGGTGCCGTTGCTTTTGCCGCGCAGAAAAGTTTATCCGGAGAAGCCCATCCGCTGGCTTGTGAAATCGCGGTAAAACCTGTGGATCCCGGAATTTTTGAGGCCAAGAGAGCCGAGATCAAACGCCGTGCTCGGGGTATGCGTGCTCCTTATGCCTGTATAGAGTGTGTCGAGGCCGCAGTCGCGCTTCCTTTTACCGAGGGGCTTGCCCGAGAGAGGGAGATTTTTGAGGCCTGTGTAGCGTCAGACGAGTCCCGGGCGATGCGGCATGTA
>CAZEKE010000191.1:0-3176 GCA_964512815.1 uncultured Acidiferrobacteraceae bacterium | reverse complement strand
ACGCAATCATGGTTTGCTGACGGTGGGTCAAAGCATACCGTCGACATTTTCACGGATGTGGAGGCTGGAGCATGCGTGTTCGACACAAGTTGCAGCTATGTCGATGAACGATGAGTTGGTGCAAATTTCACCGGAGGTGCTAGCTGAAGTAGAGGAAAAGTATGGGGATTTTGATACTAGTCTAGAAAGTGGACAACTCGAATGGGGTGCGATGTTGCGGCTACTGGACCGCCAGAGTATTGACTACCGTCGATAGGTATTCCACTGATAAACCAAGCGCTCGATAGAATTCAGACAGCCTGCCTGCCCACGATTCCGAGTTACTCCGCTTGTCATCAAGGAGTCTGTAAAAACTTTAGACCTTCATAGACGTGCGTTCGAGTCGCCGTCTCATGCACCGAACCACGGTTCGAGAGGATCAATCCATTAGATGACTATTACTAATGATTCATCCATTGATTCAACGCATCATATCTATTGTTCAATATATGGTTCCAGGCAGTTATCGTCACCTGATCCGCGGGGGAGGTTAAATCACGTCTAAATGCGGTAGTCACTCTTTCGCACTTGAAATAAATGCCAAATACTGCCTCTAACAACTGCTCCTTAAAATATTCTGTTGCATCTCGTAATCGCCAATCGGAGCCGTGCTTCTTCTCGAACTGTTCGATCTGCCGGGACAATAAGGGAAACAACTCTTTATCTGGAACTTTCTCTATCGTCCCAAAAAATTGAGAAACCAAAAAGTTCCAGCTTGGTGATGGTCTATCGGTCCTCAAATTAGAATCACAGTTGAACCGCACGGGATCTCCATCGACAGTAGAGAAAACGATCCGACATCGAACCGGGCCCATCCCTATGCTTTTATAAAGTGGGTTTGTTTTGCGAAGATGAGCTTCTAATACAACATCACCATTACGATCTACAGTCGAAAAATATCCGAAGACTGAGCTACAACGACATAAACCATCTAGTTGAATGCAGCCATAGATGACATTTTCAACGACATCGAGTGCATTTTGAAGGCAGGGTTCATCTACTAGATTTTTCGAATTGCCAGTATGTTTCATGAAAGGGTCTCCCAATCATCCAAAGCTAATTGGCTATCTAATTCGAATAATGCTCATTCGATCAATGTTACAAGCGCTCCAGGATGGTGAAACCTGGTGATATCGCCAGAGATTTGTCTTAATGTACAGATATCGATGAATTCGGACTGTGGTCGTTCTCTATCAAGTCTTGAGTTGTCCACATCTGTTCTATGAGTTTGTTAGTCGTTGCACAGAGAGTCGGCATGTTTAAATTAGCACTTACGACCGATAGGGACTCTAGGTGTTGTCTGATAATTATTTTCAGGCGAGGTTCCGGCTGTGCTGCATATTTTGATACCAGGTAAAGTAAGGTAGATATTAATGTTTCAAACTTAAGTTCATTTTGGTGATTGTTGATTGATTCCATGATTTTCCACTTAAAGCATTTTGTGGTGGGCACCCAGAAACTCTGAAACACCTTCTTTAGTGTTGTGCATTCCTGGAAGTCCTTTGTTCCATCCGGCCGGGCAAACTTGGCCGTTTTCTTCGAAGAAAATCAGAGCTTCAATTATGCGAATACATTCGTCTATGTTTCTACCGATGGGTTCATCGTTTATATTTTGTGATCGAACAACTATGTTCTTATCCGTGATAAACGTTCCACGCATAGCTACACCTGGGTCGTAGTATGATCGATTGGGCACGGAGCGAAGACCGTAACTTTTGATTATTTCACCATTGAGATCGCTTGCCATTGTGAATTCGACATTGCCGATTCCACCTGAAGCGGGTTCTGTGTTTCTCCAGGCATTGTGGGTATAGTGAGAATCTGAAGATACACTGATCACTTCGACATTCAGTTCTCTGAGATGACCGATACGATTGCTTAACGCAATCAACTCAGAAGGACATACAAAGGTAAAATCTAACGGATAGAAAAATATTAAACCGTATTTGTCCTTAAAGGTATTGTGGAGATTGAAACTCGACAAAATTTCGCCAGAAGGTGAAACCGCACTACAGGTAAAGTCGGGTGCAAGTTCACCAATCAAAACTCCCGTCATTGTTGTTCTCCTTAAAGAAAAATTGAATATTTGGGGTATACAGTTAAGGTGCTATTGCACAGGTCAAGCCTGCCCAGAAGGCTCTGAACATACTGTGTTGTGAACACTTATCAAGAGGATAAACATCGTCAATTGATAGTGAGCCTTTTTCAATTAGCGTCGTTAGTTTGGTCGTGCATATTGATACGTTTATCCTTTGGTTTGGCTCCTTGATGGTTGCCTTCAAGGAGGATTCGTCAATAATTCTCATCAATTAATCTCTAAGCAAATTTTGATCGCCACATCGATTATATACGAATGAGAATGATTCGCAATACGTATATTAGACACTTCCTACGGCTGCGCTACGCCAAGCTATCAACAGAAACTAACGTAGCAAGGACGAAGGAGGGTGAGTTCGAGTGGCATACGGATCACATTAATCACCGTGAGCCGGCGCGACTCTCCATTTTGCAAGCGTTGGCCGCTCCGGACGCGGGGGCCATATGCTGTTCGCCTGTATGTTCAGTGCTTACGACGCGCTCTGTCGGGTCCCACGTGAGTCTAGGCCTCGAAGGTCAAAGCAAGCCGGAAGGCGAGCACTTCATACGCCAACTCACCAGGCACGCCACCGCGCCGGCGTTTCGTTACCGGCATCAATGGTCGGTGGGTGACGTCGTGCTGTGGGATAACCGTCGGGTGCTGAACGCCGGCACCTACTATGACGTGCGTTCGAGTCGCCGTCTCATGCACCGAACCACGGTTCGAGAGGATCAATCCATTAGATGACTCCACCGCCACTCAGAAAACTTGTTTCCAGTCAGGCAGCTTAGCCAGTCCAATGTTTAGTCCAAAGCGTGTATGTATATCTTTGGTAGACGTCAGGAGGAGAAAATATGCCTTCCAAGGACGGCTAACTGCCCTAAATCTGTCACAGCCAGATGATTGATCTCCTGTTTAGCGTTCGGCACTGGCCTTGTCCATTCTCTTTATTCGTTGACGCGCGACGAGCTTACGTAAAGGATCCGGCGGCAGCCAACTCGGACGCGGCACACTCTGCTGATCAGTCAAAAGATCAGACGTATCGCCCACAATCATATCG
>CAZEKE010000190.1:0-3789 GCA_964512815.1 uncultured Acidiferrobacteraceae bacterium | reverse complement strand
AGATTCAGGGGGCTCGAGAATTGGGAAGTAGGGCCATATCCCGGCGTTGGCAGTTCCGGTCGCCAATCGGGGCTAGCTAAGGGTTGGCGTCCGTGGCCCAGAGTTTACTGGGCACCTGGCCGGTCGGATGCCCCTGGCCCTAGTGTCTCAGTCAGTTCCGCAGACAAAGACAAAGTGAAAGGCCGGGTCAGCCCCCCTGGTTCTGCTGTCCCTGGATACCGTCCCTGACCACGCTGACGTCCAGTCCCTGTTGTCTCATCAGGAAGGCCGCGGCAGCGCTCTGGCGAGCATCGTTGCAGAACACGATGTAGGGCTTGTCAGCCGTAAGCTGTGACATTCTGAGCCGTAACACATAAAACGGTATGTTCTGTGCACCGCGAAGTGTCCCGCTCTTATATTCACTTTCGAAGCGGGTATCGATCAGTTGAGCGCCATCGGCGACCCGTTGCTTGAGGTCCTTAAAGTCAACCCACTGAACCCGCTGTCCTACCAGTATTGTGTCAAAGTCTTTTCGGGAAAGACGCATCAGCATACCGTCGGATGACGCGGTAACGGTAGCCGACCGGGCGTTGTCCGAGATCAGGGCATCTTCTCCAAAGGTGCTGCCTGCTTTCAGGTTGGCGAGAACCAGATCTTCGTTTCCGCCGCCGCGACCACGGGTGACACGAAATGTCCCCGTGCGGATGATGTAGTAGTAATCCAGATTTTTGTCATCCTGTTTGATGACCACGTCCCCGGACTTCACCGGATAAGGTTCAAAGCTGGAAAAAAGGTGGACCATATTAACCAAAGGAAGATCTGAAAATCCGGGAAATTCCAGGAGTTCTTCCACCCAGCCCAGTTCGAGATCCTGTTCCATCTCAACTTCATGCACCTCAAATCCTTCAGCCCCGGAATTGGAATGGGTCTGCAGGCCGCCCAGTAGCAGATAGTTGTTCAAAAGATTGCTTTCTATCCCGGCCACCTGGGCCTGCTCTGCCGCAGTCACCGTGTGTTGTCGGGGCTGGCTGTTCGACAGTGGCTGCTTGGCGTCAGGAGAAGAAGCCTGCAGTGTCACGGTGTCGGTGTGACCCTTGAGTTCCAGTGAACCCTCTAGCAGAAAGTATGTGGTCTGATCGCGGCTGCCCCGTTCAAACAGGGTGTCGCCGGCTGAATAGGTCTGAACCGTCGCCCGTTCACAGAGTGCACGCAGTGCACCGGGCGCGAGTTGATTGATCGGCGTCAGGGATTCAGCAACCGAGGATTCCAGGGTGTCCGACATTGGTTCGCCCTCCGGGGCAGGGATTTGGCACAGCGGTCAAATACCGGTCAGTAGTCCGAATTCTAGCCCTAATTTGGATCAGAAGTGTCTACAGCAGGGTCTAAAAGGGCATGGACGTGGTGTGGAGACCGGGCAAGTCCGATGCAGAAATGTCCAACATGGTGTTCAAGTTGTTCTGCAAGAGCCCGGCTTTCAGCATTCAGTTGGCCGAGGTTTTCGACGGCTTCCTGTGCTTGCTGTTTGAGCCGTGCCATATCGATAGTGAGGAGTTGTTTTTTTTGCACGACCACCTGGCCTGCAACCAGTACGGTGTCGACGGCCGTGGCGTCTTCTGTGTGGATCAACTGGTTGATCGGATCATTGAGGGGAAGCCAGTTGACTTGGTTGAGGTCCAGCAACGCGATATCAGCTTTGTACCCCGGCTCGATTGAACCGATCAAACCGTTCATACCGAGCGCCTGGGCACTGCCCGCGGTCGCAAGCCGTGCCACTTCGCGGGTGCTGAGCCAATTTTCATAGTCGTGGCCACGCAGGCGTGAGGCGAACGATGCCAGTCGGAGCGCCTCGAACATGTTCTGGTTGTCAGCGCAGTTGGCGCCATCGGTACCGATACCAACATTCAAGCCTGCTTCCAGCATTTCCCGGACCGGCGCGATGCCCGAACCCAGCCGCATATTGCTCCCAGGATTGTGGGCCACTGATGCGCCGTGGTCTGAGAGACGGGCAATATCGTCTTTATCGAGCCACACGCCGTGGGCTGCCGTAAAGTCGGGGCCCAGTACTCCGAGGTCGTCCAGATGGGCGGTCAGTGACTTACCGTAGCGACGCAGACCCGACAGTACCTGAATCTTGGATTCGGCAAGGTGCATGTGCAGTCCCACTTCATACTCATCCGCCAGGCGCCTGGAGGTTCTCAGGAAATCGTCACTGCAGTGAAGCGGGATGGTAGGCGCGAGGGCAGGTGCGATCTGTTGTCGATCGAACGGCCAGCGCTGAAGCAACTCAGAACATGTCTTGAAGGTGGATTCGAGGGGTGACGTGCGCATCGCAGCGACTCGTGTTTGCAGTTCGGGAGGTAGGGCAGCGACCAGGTCGGGTACGGCTTCAAAGAATGTTCGATCGGCGCGCATCGGAGCGATCACTGCTCGAATGCCGGCATCCTGATAGGCTTGTCCGACTGCCAGCATGCCGTCCACGGTGGGGTCCGGGAGTTCGACATGTAGGTCGTACAATGCGGTGCAGCCTTTGGTTAGCATTTCTGCCGCAGCCAGGGAGGCCGCTAGATATTTATGTTCTAAGGTACGTTGGCCCGATATCCACGGGCCGGCATTGAGGAGCAGCTCCAGGGTCCAGCGGTCACCGCTACCCTTGTACAGGCTGCCGTGACCGTGTGTATGGCTGTTGATCAATCCTGGAATGATCAGTCGGTCTGTCGCATCGATGATCCGGGCTTCAGGAGGCCCGCTGAGACCCGGGGCCGTCACCGCCTTGATTGTATCGCCCTCGATCAGGATATCCGCCGGGCTTGCACCAGATTGTCTGCCGTCCATGACCAGGCCGTTGGTGATGAGAGTGAATTCCATGCAGTTCTCCGGGGATCAGGATTTAGCGGTCAGTGTACGTGTGTTTTTGAGAATATGTCAGTGCCCGGTCCGATCTCGGTTTTGGCACACTTTTTCAGTTATTATTGGGAAGGTTGTAAGGTTGGTCCGGTGGCGATAGGCCAGCTGGGAATGGTGAACGATCAGGGCATGATTTCCGACGATCGGTGATCTGATCCATGCACTGTTCTGTTTCGTGTGGTTCAAATTCGGTTAACTTTGGAGGAGAGAAGAATCATGAAAAGAAAATTTGGATCTGGTCTGATGCTCACAGCAGCGCTCGCCCTATTCGTCCTTATGTCGAACCCTGCGTCCGCCGGTGAAGTAACCCTCTCGGGCGCGAGTTGCTTCCCGATCGGCAGCCCCCCTGGCAAGCCTTTTGAGGCCTTCGTGGCAGAACTCAATGCCCGCGGCAAGGGTGTGGTACAGATTGACCTCAAAGGAGGAGCGCCGGCGATCGGCAGCCCATTCACCCTTACCCAGAAAATGTCTAAAGGCGCCTACGATATTGTTGGCTGCCCTGAGGCGTATTTCGGTAACGTGCTTCCCGAAGCACCGGTGCTCCGTTTCTCCGATTATCCCTATGCCGAACTGCGGGGAAATGGTGCGATTGATTATGTGCAGAAACTTATGGCCGAGAAGAACATCCGGTATATCGCCCGATATCACGATTTCGGGCCGTTCTACCTTTGGCTCAGCCAACCAATCACAGACCCGGATCTGACCGGGTTGAATCTGAGAGTGTCTCCTGTGTATACCGCGTTTTTTAAATCGCTTGGAGCCACTGTGCAGCGCTCCAATTATGCGCAGGTCTACACCTATATGGAAAACAACACCGTGCAGGGGTATGGCTGGCCGGCACTGGGCTGGAATCCGGCCTGGCTGAAGGTCACCAAGTACCGTGTCGAACCCGGGTTCTACCGCGCA
>CAZEKE010000189.1:0-2622 GCA_964512815.1 uncultured Acidiferrobacteraceae bacterium | reverse complement strand
AAGCACAGCAAGCCCGACGATTTCTTGACCGCGTAGTTGGATTCATGGTTTCACCACTACTGTGGTCAAAAGTTGCTCGAGGATTGTCCGCAGGGAGAGTTCAGTCTGTAGCGGTTAGGTTAGTTGTTGAACGTGAAAGGGAGATTAGAGCCTTTATTCCGGAAGAATACTGGGAGGTTTATGCCAATCTGGAAACTTCCGATGCAGCTAAACTTCGCTTTCAGGTAATAAAGGAAGAAGAAACGAATTTCAGGCCTGGCAATAAAGGTGATACCGATTTCGCCTTGGGCATTCTGCAGTCGGCGGAATACAAGGTTTTAAAAAGGGATGATCGCCCCACATCTTCTAAGGCCAAGCCACCATTAATTACTTCTACTTTGCAACAGGCTGCAAGTACCAGGCTGGGATTTGGCGTGAAGAAAACCATGATAATGGCACAGCGCCTCTATGAGGCAGGCTATATTACATATATGCGTACCGACTCGACTCATCTTAGCGACGATGCTATTTCTATGTGTAGAGATCATATTCAAACTAATTTTAGCGACAAGTATTTGCCTGATAAGCCCAAATACTTCAGCTCAAAGGAAGGTGCACAGGAAGCTCACGAAGCAATTCGGCCCACAGATGTCAACGTCCAGCCTGAAGGACTCGTGGGCATGGAACCGGATGCGGTTCGGCTCTATTCCTTAGTCTGGCAATTCTTCGTAGCCTGCCAAATGCCACCAGCAAAGTATTTAAGCAGCAGTATTAGTGTTGCTGCAGATAAGTTCGAGCTTCGTACTAAGGGGCGTATCATGCAATTTGATGGCTATTTAAAAGTAATGCCATCAAAAGAGGAAGATTTGGTATTGCCTGATGTTACTGTTGGTGAGGTGTTAAATCTACAGAAATTGGAGCCTTTCCAGATTTTCACGAAGCCGCCGGCTCGCTATACGGAAGCCAGTCTAGTGAAAGAATTAGAAAAACGCGATATAGGTCGACCATCGACTTACGCCTCTATCATTTCGACAATTCAAGATCGTGGCTACGTCAAAGTAGAAAACAAGCGATTCTACGCGTTGAAGATGGGAGATATCGTAGCCGAGCGCTTACTTGAGAGTTTCAGCGATCTTATGGATTACGATTTCACTGCGAAAATGGAAGTTTCCTTAGATGAAGTCGCTGGTGGCGATAAAGACTGGAAGAAACTACTCAATGACTTCTTTGAAGGATTCACCAGTCAGCTAGCTAAAGCCGAAGCTACCGAAGGTGGTATGCGTAAAAATGAACCCACTGATACGGATATTCCTTGTCCACAGTGTGGTCGCAGCATGCAAATTCGTACAGCATCTACTGGCGTCTTTCTTGGATGTTCCGGTTACTCCTTGCCGCCCAAAGAGCGCTGTAAGTGCACCGTAAATCTTACGCCTGGGGAAGAGGCCATTAGAACTGATACAGCTGAGGAAGCTGAAAAGCAGGAAAATATTCAATTACGCAGCAAGCATCGTTGTAAAAAATGCAACATGGCAATGGATGCTTATCTCATCGATGAAAAAAGAAAGCTGCATGTATGTGGTAATAATCCAGACTGTCCTGCATTTGAAGTTGAAAATGGTGAGTTCAAGATCCGTGGTTATGACGGACCGGTTATCGAATGTGATAAATGTGGCGCAGACATGCAGCTTAAAACTGGCCGATTTGGTAAGTATTTCGGCTGCAGTAGTGAAGATTGCCCAAACACACGAAAGTTATTAAGAAGCGGTGAGCCAGCACCGCCTAAGATGGATCCAGTAGCGATGCCTGAGCTTGAATGTGAAACCGTAGAGGACCATTATATTTTGCGGGACGGAGCATCTGGATTATTTTTGGCTGCTAGTAAGTTTCCACGCAATCGAGAGACACGCGCTCCACTGGTCGAAGAGTTGCTTCCACACAGAGATGAAATTGACCCTAAGTATTCCTATTTATTTAATGCGCCGGCTGAAGACGATAAGGGTAATAAGACCTTGGTACGCTATAGTCGAAAAACAAAAGAACAGTACGTGCAAAGTGAAGTGAATAAAAAAGCGACTGGATGGAAAGCATTCTATCGCGGAGGAAAATGGGAAATCACCAAGCCTGCCAAGAATGCTCCAAAGAAATAATACGCTTGGTTATAGTTTAGACGCCTCGCCTAATAACACCCACACTAATACCTTCGATTGCGAAATTACTAGAACGAAGATCCACTTCGATAGGATCAAATTCTGAATTTTCTGCGACGAGGTTTAGTTTATATATACTGCGACTAGTCTCTAGACGCTTAACCGTAACCTCGTCGTCGATACGAGCGACTATTATATCCCCGTTGCAGGCTTTATCGGTTTTATGCACCGCCAGTAGGTCTTCTTCGTATATCCCGATGTCCACCATACTCGTGCCTTTTACGGTGAGCAGATAGTCTGCTTTTGGATTGAACATATCAGGCGGTACATCACAGTAATCAGCAATGGATTCTTCCGCCAAAATTGGGTTGCCGGCGGCCACCTGGCCAATAATTGGTAAACCCAATTGTTCGCTGATTGGCAGGCGAATGCCTCGGGATGTACCGGGTAGCATCTCAATTGCCCCCTTGCGAGCTAGAGCTCGAAGATGCTCTTC
>CAZEKE010000188.1:0-5000 GCA_964512815.1 uncultured Acidiferrobacteraceae bacterium | reverse complement strand
GTCAGGTTGTATGACAAGTTTCCAACATAAATATTCATTATCGTCTGGATCTCTTTATCGTTAAAAGAATTCGCTGTGCGTTACCGGAAATACAAGCACGCACTTACGCGTGAATGGAAATGGAGCGGGATGTTGAACTGGGATACGTTCTTTTGCGTAGGCAGATCTTCAGGCTCGCGCCTGTCACCATTCGGTCATCTGTACGAATTTCCGTGTACAGAGTCGGGACCATAACGATAGACGGCGGATAAATCAAGCCCGACACACCACTTTCAATGCCCTGCAGAGAGCTCTTTTCTCCATGTTCATGCAGGATCCGCGTCTTGCTACTAGCCAGTTTACGTTCACCTCCGGAAATTGTGGGCCGATGAGTCCTCGGAAATGCGACACACCGGACCTAACTGAATGCATTGAAGGTGATGATGGTCTGTGTGTCTCGAATTCCCGCGACCGACTGAATCCGGTGATTGACAAAGCGGCCGACGTCATCTTCGTCTGGAAGATAGCACTTCGCGAGTAGATCGTACGGTCCAGACACCGAATAGACTTCCGACACGCCGTCGATATCGACCAGTTCTTCTGCAACCCGGTACGACAAACCCAGTTGACATTTGACCTGTACAAAGATCGTCTGCATCCAAATTCTCCTAAAGGATCAGGCAGCCTCGAACCGCTTCGTATAGGCGACCATTTCCTCCATCCGATCAAGGCCGGCACCGGAATCCAATACCTCGCGGGCCTTTTCTACGCCGGCATCGAGCGAATCAGCCAGGTCAGCCGCGTAGACGGTTGCCCCGGCGTTCAGGGCCACGATGTCATAAGCCGGCCCTCGTGTCCCGCCCAGGGCTTCACGGATCAAAGTCAGACTGCCGGAAGCATCATCGACTCTGATCGAGTCAAGGGCTTGACGCACGACACCGTAATCCTCCGGGCGAATCTCGTATTCGGTCAAGGTGCCTTTATGGAACTCACAGACACTGGTCGGTGCAGCGATGCTGATTTCGTCCAGCCCATCTTGTGAGTGGACGACCAGTGTATGTTCACTGCCGAGATTGCCGAACGCTTCAGCCAGCGGCCGCACCCAACGTTGCTCATAGACACCCACGAGCTGCCAGCGGGCGCTGGCCGGGTTGGTCAGTGGACCCAGCAGATTGAAGATGGTTCTGACTCCGATCTCCCGGCGAGGCCCTACCGCATGGCGTGTAGCGCCATGATGGGTGGGTGCAAACATGAACCCGATGCCGGTCGCATTGATAGTCTGCCCCACCTGCTCAGGTGTCAACGCAATATTCAGTCCGGCGGACTCGAGCACATCGGCACTTCCGGATTTTCCCGTCGCGGCACGATTACCGTGCTTGGCCACCACTGCGCCCGCAGCCGATGCGACAAAGGCAGCAGCGGTTGAGACGTTGAAAAGGGCCGCTGCATCTCCACCGGTACCGACGGTATCTACCACCCGCTTGGAAGTGACTGCTACATGTGCTGCAAACTCGCGCATCACCGTTGCACCCCCGGTCAACTCATCGACCGTCTCTCCTTTGATGTGTAGGGCGGTCAGAAATGCGCCGATCTGGGCAGGTGTTGCGGCCCCCTCCATAATCACCCGCATAACAGTCTGCATTTCTCCTGCATCCAGGTCGCGTGGCGCAGAGACTGCCCGGATTGCTTCTTGCATGTCCAATTTAGAGTCTTCCCAGAGCGTCTCTCAGGCGTACCTGAATCAGGGCACCAGCACAGTCGCGCCGGTCGTGCGGCGTCCTTCGAGCTCCCGGTGTGCCTGAGACGCTTCGGCTAGTGCATGTTCCTGGTTCACCTCAGCCGTAACAGCACCGGATTCGATGACCTCAAATAGGTCGACTGCTGACTGGGCGAGCGTCTCCCGGTCAGCGATGTAATCGAATAAGCTCGGCCGCGTCAGAAAGAGCGACCTCTTGGCCTGCAGGAGTGCGGGGTCTAACGGATCGGGCTTTCCTGACGCCGCACCAAAAAGCACCATGGTTCCGAGCGGACGCAGACAGTCAAATCCTTTTTCGAAGGTGTCTTTGCCTACCGCATCGTAGACAACGTCCACACCCTTTCCATCCGTCAGTTCCTTGACTTGCTCGACGAAATCTTCCCGGCTGTACACAATCGGGTGGGTACAGCCATGTGCCCTTGCCAGGTCGGCCTTTTCATCAGAACCAACCGTACCGATAACCGTCGCCCCTAGATGGCTGGCCCACTGGCAAGCCATGAGCCCGACGCCGCCCGCTGCGGCATGAAAAAGGATCGTATCTCCGGCACTGACTGGGAATGTGCGGCGTAGCAGGTACTCGGTGGTCATTCCCTAGAGCATGATGGCAGCCCCGATACGATCCTCGATGCGGTCAGGCAGTTTTACAATGCGCTCTGCAAGAATCAGGCGCGCCTCTGTATAGGCACCGATCGGCTGTGCTGCGTAGGCAACCCTGTCTCCCGTTGCAAGGCCCGTTACACCATCGCCAACAGCCTCGACGATACCCGCTGCTTCGAAGCCTGGTGTAAATGGCAGTTGCGCCGGATAAGCTCCGCTACGGAAATAGACGTCGATATAGTTGAGTCCGATTGCGGTGTGCCGCAGGCGCACTTCACCGGAACCGGGCTCGCCGATGTCTACGTCTTCCAAAGTCAGCACGTCGGGACCGCCGGTTTCGTGAACACGTATTGCTTTGGTCATTAACCGTCTCCATAGGATGTTTAACGGCCTATTCTACCCCGCGGAACGCTTCCCCCGGCACCTCGACTCAGCTTCTGATCAATTCACGCGGTATGTGATTCACCCGCTCGCAACTGCCTTCCGAAACAATCGCAGTCTCTCCCAGCGACATGCTCAGACCGGTCTGATCATCCAACAGGATCATATGCAGAAAAAAGACCATGCCAGGTTCCAGTACCTGTGGATTGTCAGCCCACACCATTGGCCAGTCCATCCAGGTCGGTGGATAACTGATCCCGACGCTGTATCCGCAGGCGGCACGCGCCGCGGCGCTGACTCCTGCCCTGCGAAATGCCCGGGCATGGGCGGCATAGAGATCACCCACCGTGTAACCGGGGCGCAATACAGACTGACAGGCCTCCAGCGCCTCCACACAGGCGGCGTTCATCGCAGCATGGCCCGGTTGCGGTTCACCGGTGATAATGTTGTACATCATGCACGCATGGTAGTGCCGGTAAGAGGCGGCCGGCTCGAACACCACCTGATCGTTGGCTCCGATCGTTTCATCGCCCGTGTGGTAGCGACAGAACACGGCTGAGTCCCCTGCGCCCATCGGCCAGCGACTGGCTGTCGGGTCCCCTCCTCCTGCCATCAATACCTGCATCATCGATCCGTAGACCGATTTGACTCGATTGCCGGGCCGGGTTTTTTCGATGCTGACTTCCAGCATCTGGTCACACAACTCACCTGCCTTACGGACACATTCCAGTTCGCTATCACTTTTGATCATTCGAACCAGGCGGACCAGATCAGACGCATCGACCGTTTCGCAGAACCCGTCCAGAGCGGCATCAACCATTCTGGCCCGCTGCCCCGTCAGACCGTAGGCGTGGTACTCGACTCCGACACGCTTTTTTTCGCAGCCATAGTCCCGCAACAATTCCTTAAGCTCATCGGCCGGTTCTGCGCTGTCCCGATCAATCCATATCCTGATATCCGGAATGATTGACGTCATGCGTGACTGAATGCGGGCCGCGGACCGGGTCAGAAGTGCCATCTTCCCATCGGCCCCCAGATACATTCCCTGAAACATCGTGTAGCCGCTGGTATCGTATCCCGTCAGGTAGTACATGCTTTCCTGCCGGAACAGCACCAGACCATCCAGGCCCGCATCACCCATAGAGTGCAACACAGCCCGAAGTCGACGGTCGTACTCGGCCTGGGAGAAATGAAGAACAGGCATCGGTATACTCCGCTCGGCTGTTGCCTCGCCACAAGGCGCTCCGGCAACAAATCATGCTGGCGATATCGCCATTCTGACACACACCCCGCAACCTGGCATCCGGGAGTACTCGGCACCATGAACTCGAAGCCGCTTGGCCCGGGACGGCTGCAGGGATTTCTGGCCCTGGGGCATCTGACCAATGACTGGGCGCCCGGTGCTGTCTGGCTGCTCGCTCCGGCCATTGGATTGTCCTTTGACCTGCAACCCTCACAGATCGGCCTGCTGATCACCGTCCACTCTGCCGGCGCTGCGCTGGCCTATCTGCCAGCAGGTATCCTGTCCGACCGAACCGCCAGTCAAGGCCGCCTTCTGCTCGGAACGTTCTGGTGGGTCGGTCTCGGCTATCTGCTGGCCTCGTACTCGCCCAGCTTCTGGAGCCTGGCAATTCTGCTGGCAATCGCCGGAATGGGAGATGCCGCCTGGCATCCGATCGCTACTGGCGTGCTTGCCCGGAACTTCTCCAGCCGTAGAGGGCAGGCCCTGGGCATCCATGCGCTCGGCGGTTCGCTGGCCGAGGTCCTCTCTCCGCTGCTGGTGGGATTTCTGCTCTCCCATTTGGAATGGCGCTCCGTACTCCAGGTTTCAGTCATTCCGCCTCTGCTGATGGGCCTGGTATTTTTCGGACTGGCAGACAGGATTCCCCGTTCACACCATCCCCGGATCGACCGGACGGCCCTCTTCACCCTGGCACGATACTGGACCCGCAGAAAAGGGTTGGCATTGATAGTCGGTATTTCGATGTACAACATGGCACTGATCGGCCTGATGACCATCTCGCCCCTCTTTGTCCAAAGGAGCCTTGGCTTTTCCCCTGCCCAGACCGGTATTTTCTTCGCCCTAGCTATACTCATCGGCGCGGGCGGCCAGCCACTCGCCGGTCGCTGGTCGGATAGAGGAGGGCGACGCCAGGTGTTTGTAACCGGGTCTCTGTGTGGCGGTAGCTGCGCAGTGATGGCCGCTATGCCCTCGATGAACGATCTGGCGCCTGTCCTTCTGGTTGTTGCCATGGCGACCCTGGTCGTCATCCGTTCCAGCATCCTG
>CAZEKE010000187.1:0-3825 GCA_964512815.1 uncultured Acidiferrobacteraceae bacterium | reverse complement strand
TCGTCTTCGTCAACCCGATCACCGGGAGCGTCGATATCTGGCAGGGTGAGGTGGCCCCATTTCTTCGCGAAGCAGGATACGGCACGCTGTCCTACAATTTCAGAGGTCAGGCCGACAGTCCGTTCAGACCCGCTACGGTTTTAGATGATGAACTCATCTCCGGCGACCTCGCACATATCGTAAACACGCTTGAAATCGACAGACCCATTCTGGTCGGTCTTTCCATTGGCGGCCTGTTCGCCCTGCAGGCTCATCTGGGCGGCCTGGGTGCAGCAGGCATCGTCCTGCTCAACACCCTGAGGAAAATTGGACCCCGCATTGCCTGGATCAATGATGCCGTGGTCAGAGCGATGGATGTCGGTGGACCCCAGTTGATGGCCGACATGATGACGCCTCTGATCTGGGGACCGGACTGGCTGTCCGCCAACCGCGGGAACTTCATTCAAGAAGACACCAACTACACACCGATGGATCGGGCCAGCGGTGCTTACAATCTGCTCAGCCACATGGGCGATGCGGACTGGGATGTCCGTTACGAAGACATCGCTTGCCCGGTACTGGTCGTTATGGGACTGCAGGACAGGGTGTTCTATGACGCAGAAATCGTTGATGAGCTGATGCAACGTATCGCTCAGGTGCAACGAGTCGATATCCCCGGCGCCGGTCACATGCTGCCACTGGAAGTACCCGCGCAACTGGGCCGGGAACTCAAGCAGTTTGCCGATGGTCTCTGATCTCTCCGGTCAGCACCAGCGCACACGCTAGGGCCTGACGGCCAATTCCCATTTTGCTGAGCCCGCTGCGCTCTTCGATTTTTCGCGCCCTGAGTCGACGGATGTTCTTCGGCTGGGCGATTCTCGCTGTCACCTGTTTTGCGATGATTGGCACCGGCCCGGGACAGTCCCACCTGATCGGACTTTACTTCGATTCCATCAGCGCCGAGATGACCTTTTCCTTCGCTGCTGACTGGATGGAACGCAACCGGCAGATCGCCATTGCAATCGCCTATGGGAGTGCAACATTTCTCGCCGCATTCCTGCTACCCCAGATCGGCAAGCTGATCGACCGCTACGGCCCGACAATCGTACTGTCGGCCGTCATCGCAGGTCTGGGCGTTACCGCTCTGGCATTCAGCCTGGCTCGAGACTGGCTCACAGTCGCGATTGGCTTCGGTTTTCTGCGGTTTCTGGGCCAGGGTTCGTTGATGCTGGCCAGCGTGAATATGGTTTCCCAGTGGTTCGACCGGCGCCGCGGGTTCGCACTGGGGATCATGTCGCTCGGCTTTCCGCTGTCCATGGCGATTCATCCCCCGGTCTGCCAATGGCTCATGGATCTGGTCGGCTGGCGGTCATCCTGGGTCTGGCTGGGTATCAGTACCGTCGTATTGTTTCTTCCAGCCGTACTGCTGATCGCACACAGTAAACCCGAACTGCTGGGATTGCGTCCCGATGGCATCCCACCGAAAAACACCGATGAGCAGCAGCGCGAGGTCTGGGGTCTCAGCCGCGGCGAGGCCCTGCGCACGCCGAACTTCTATATCATCACCGCGGGCCTGACCTCGCTTTCGATGCTGGTCACTACGCTGCATGTCTACTTCAAGGGCATTCTGACGGACCACGGACTGGATGCACAGACAGCAACCCTGATGTTCACCGTCACGGGAATCACGGCGGCAATCTCGATGCCGATCGTCGGGCAGATGCTGGACAAATTCCGCACCGACTGGATGTTCTGCGGTGGGCTGCTGGTCATGGTTGCCTCGCTGATATCCGTTACCCTGGTCGACGGAGTGCCGAGCGCCATCGTCTTCGCCGTCATATTCGGGATCAACAACGGCGTCACCATGACTTTCTTTGGCTTCCTGTGGCCGAGATTTTTCGGCCGCAAACACCTCGGCAGCATCCAGGGCATCGGCCAGATGGTGGGTATCGTCGGGGCCTCGATTGGCGCACTCCCCTACGCTATCGCCTACGACATCGACTGGAACATCGATTCCGCGCTCAGGATGTTCGCCATCCTGCCGCTGGTGTGTGCCGGAATCGCACTCTTTCTCCGCGAGCCTGAACAGTCTCCAGGGAGGGGGATAAGGGATCGTTAAACGATCTCTCCAAAGTCGCTTGACCACAGCGTCTGCAGGCGCCGTTCGGCGTCAACACCCAGTTGCGGCATATCCGGCACAGCAAGCGCCTCGTCAAGATGGGATAGTTCTGCGAGACCGATGACCGCCGCGTTGACCGCGGGCTGATCAAGCACAAAACGCAGCGCTTTCTGGGAGTCGGTTCCGGCCACTGGCGCAAGTGCGCTCATCACCGCGTCGGCCCGCCCTCGCTCACTGTCGTAATCCGCATTGCTTGTCACCGGAATCTCCCGCCCGTGCTGCTCATGACTGGCAAGAATGCCCGCGGCATAGACCCGGATACCCAGTACACCGACGTGCCGGGCCTCGCAACAATGCAGCAGACCTTGATAGTTTTCACTGTGCCATGTAGCAGGTACATCGACCCCTGCGCTGGGGGTGATTGCGTTGTAGTAAACCTGCGCCGTGTCCACACGGTCCGTTTCAACCACCGCAAGACACGCAGCAGGATCCCCCAGTGCAGTGAATCCTGCATGGTCAATCAACCCGTCCGATTTCAGGGCATCAAATGCATCGAGCACACCGCCAGGCCGGATCACCTCATCGGCAGGCAGCCGGTTCCCGCCATCACCGAGCTTGTTGTGCAACTGAAGCAAAGGAACCCGCGTCATCCGCAGCCGTTCCAGGCTCATGGCCAGCGACTTTCTGACCTGATCGAGGTAGCTGCCGGCGCTGCTCTCAACAGCGACTTTGGTCGACACCCCGGGCCTTCTCGCCTCAGGGAGTTCCGATAGCAGCCAACCCAATACTTCTTCCGACTGACCATTGCCGTAGGACGCGGCGGTATCGATCCAATTGACACCACCGTCCAACGCCCGCTGAATGGCCTCCCGACGGATCGCGTCGCTGGCGTGCAGCAGAATCCCACCTACAAATCCGCCCCCGAAAACCAGTTCGGAAATCTCCAGCCCAGTTCTGCCTAAAGTGTTTGTTTTCAAATCCCCTCCCTACTGTTCAATTGCGGGCTTCATCTGAATACGACAAGCCGATTTCTACCGACCCATAATCACCGAAATCGGCGACCACCTGACGTGCTCCATCCAGATCAGCAGGATCACCGCATACGCCGGTGGTGACAAACTGGCCGGGTTGAATTCCAAGACCCCGACCCGATAGATGGTTCACTAGCCAGGTCAAGGCAAATCGCGGGTCGCCGAGTGCATCTGCACCGGATCCTCTAGTTACTTCTTTGCCATCCATCACCAGACGGGCGGGCCGGCACGACAGGTCGTCCACGCGCCACTCAGCCTGCACGCGGGGACCAAGGACAAACAGGTAGGCACAGGCATTGTCGGCGATCAACTGTGTCGCCCCAACGCTGCTGAAATTCCGATATCGCGAGTCCGGAATCTCTATACCCAACCGGAGATGACCGACGTAGGTCATGACCTCCTGCCAACTGTAGGGCTCTGCACGCGGCATCACGGCAGAGGTGAACTCGAAAACGAATTCTGCCTCGGCCGCTTGCATCAGGTTGCCGTGCATGTCCGCCGTATCGCCGGGCATCACGACCTGCGAAGACATCAACTGACCAGAGATCGGATGATCGATACCGATATGAGCCTGTCCCGCTCGACTGGTGGCCGCGATCTTTAACCCCAGAATCTCTTCTTTGGACTGGCCAATCAGTGCCGACTGGACCTGGTAGGCCTCATCCAGGTCCACGGGACGTAAGTGTACGGGAAGCT